>JBGOZE010000001.1:0-58900 GCA_041479965.1 Candidatus Nanoarchaeia archaeon
CACTCCTTCTCCTGTCTGGGGGTTCAGCCTCACATAATTATTAGGAGTGCAGCGAAGCCTCTGCAAGTCTCCTGAGACCCTTACATCCCCTATATAGACGATATTCAGGTTCTCATTGGTTACTCTGGCAGGGAAATAGGGGCTGCACATCTCGAGCATCCCTGGGTCATAAACCTGGCCTCCTCCAACATTCTTTATGTGAATTTCAAATGTGGCCTGGCGAGGGCTATTCTCTTGATAGATATATGTCACAGCAACAGGAGCTCCTTGGCCCGCAGTTCCTGTGTAAGTCCTTGGAATGCAGACCTTTCGGTCCTCAGAATAGGGGGAAGGGTCAATGCACACCACAGGCGCAGCATATGTCGCGTAAAGGAAGCAATTGGTGATTAGGAAGCTCTGATAGGTATAGTCGAGGCCAGCAGGCCAGGTCACAATAGTACCATCAAAATTGATATAGTTCACTTCTCCGTTAGGATACTCGTAGGTGTCTCCTTCAAGAAGATATTCTGTGCCAAAGTTCCTTGTGAAATCCAGGGCTGAAAACATAGATATTAAGAGCCTGCCGTGATTGGCATATTCAATGTCAATGCCCGGATTGTCAAAACCGAAGCTCCATTGGTTCTGGTCTCCCAATCGCTCATAGTTGATGTCAACTCCTCCTATGAGCTGCCCCATCTCAAACCTGCCCCCGAGATTATTCACTCCTATATCAATGATTGAAAGGTCAGAGGAAGCTCCGACAAAATAATTGTCACAGCGCAGCGTGCCTCCGAACTGGCCAAAGCCAATGTTACCTATATCGATCTGGCATGCCCTGCCTGTACTCCGGATAGGATTAACTCCTTGGAACTGGATCATTGTAGGGTCATAGCCAGAGATGAATAAAGCTCCTCTGGCCCATGAAGAGCCTATGTTAGCCATCTCTACTTGCACATCAAAGGTGTTATCGTACTGGTCGCCGTAATAAAACATCTTGTAAGGAGGCACTCCAGGAACAAAAGCCATCTCAACTCCTTGGACTCCTTGATAGTAGATGTTGTTTTCCCAATCCAAATAACTATTGTTCCTTCCAGGAATCCTGCTGCAAGCTGAAAGCAGCACAAGAACAAGGGATAATGATATGACTGCTAAGACTAAACCTCTTTTTTTCTTATTGACACTCATCTTCAGCTTCTCCTTGCAATTCTCCTTGATAAAGGAGTATATAAAGCTTTTCCTAAAATCGACTCATGT
The DNA here is from genome assembly GCA_041479965.1 of Candidatus Nanoarchaeia archaeon. Lineage (GTDB taxonomy): Archaea > Nanobdellota > Nanobdellia > Woesearchaeales > SM23-78 > SM23-78. Next base: position 1,234 of record JBGOZE010000001.1, read on the forward strand.
TAATTTAATTAAAATTAATTAATTTAACCATTAGTTGCTGTGGTTGTGCAGGCACTGGTGCAGCTTGCAGCGTCAGCATAATTCTCAGCTAACAATGGGCAACATATCCTTCCTGACGCAGCTAGCTTGAAGCTAGCAGGGTCTGTGCCTGTTCCGCAAGCACAATCCCTGGTTGTGGCTATGCACTTGGAAGCAGAACTGGAAGAAGAACATTTAGGATAGCATTTACCATTGATCCTTACCGGAGCTGATGAGGTGCAGGCTGGCATGCAGCAGTAGCTTGATCCAGGGCAGAAATTGCTGGTTGGAACACACAGCCCATCAGGGTAAAGGCCAATGCACTCTTGATAGCTACACTGGCAGGCAAAGCCTGCCTGAAGAGTGATTCTCAGATCCGGGTGAGAGGAATCTCTAGGCACCGCGCATCTGCCATCACTAGGGTCATATCTGGCGCAGTAATCACATTTAGCAATGCACCTAGTGACTCCATCAACAGGAGCCTCAATCTCATATGGCTGGCACGCAGAGCCTGTGGTTGTGGTGCTGCCCCCATATGGGTTCAATCTCTTGACTTTGATAGTCTTGGATGCAGAAGTTAGGTAGACATATGAGAGATTAATTGAAAGGAGAGCTGGATAATTCTGGTTGCCCAGTATCAGGTCCTCATCTTTCACCATGCACCTGACAAAGCCTTCTCCATTGAACAATCTGACTGGCTGAGGAGTGCATTGCAATTCTTTTGTGCCAGAGAGAGCTGCTCTCACTCCAATGGTGTTGAAATCTTCCCTGTTAAGCTCCTGAAAAGCGCATGTTCGATCTAGATTAGGAGCATTAAGATAATTGGTGAGCACTGTTCCCGAACCTAAGTTCTGGATGTGAAGTGTAAACACAGGTCTAACCCTATTGCCAACAGGTTGGTTCTCAGTAGCTATGCCAACAATAGCTACAGGAGCTCCTTGGCCTCCTGAGAGAGAGAGGTCTTTTTGGGCGCATACCTGTTTTCTTAGGTTCTCTCCAAAAAGGTTGAAATCAACGCAAACAAGACCTGAAAATGAGGTCTGATAGGGATAGCAAAGAGAGGCGAAGAGCTGAGTGTCCGGCTGCTCTCTCTGCCCCATGATGCTCTTAGTCTTGAAATTTGGGAAAGTGTAGAAAGTCTCATAGCCTGTAGGATAATAAATAGATTTGCCAGGCAACTGGATGCCTTTGAAATTAAAGCCATTCTTGGTGACAGAGATGGAGGTAGTGTTGGTAATCTCAATCAATTCAATATAGAAAGGGTCAAAGCTCAAGGATAAAATTCCGTGGCTGTCATCCATGACATTAACTGCGCCCCCGTTCTCTACCATTATCCCTGCACTGAAAGAGGAACCTTCATATATATCAGAAGGCGGAGCTTGGTCTAGGAATTTCATCTCCAGTCCTTTGGTGCCTACATAAAAATTAGGAGCATCAGGCGGATTGGTGATGACGCAAGCTGAAATAAATATAGCTAATAATATCATCAGCAAGCATACAACTATTTGCAGAAGATTATTGCTTTTATCGAGATTAACCATTTTATTCCCTGACATTAATTGAGACGCTCTTTTCAAGCTTGTACTTGTACCTTACCATGCCTACAAAAGTCCTCTGGGCCTTCTGAGCTCCTGCGAGGAGTGTTCTTGGATCCTTGACATGGAGCCTGCATTCGACAGTATCAAAGTTAAGTCTCAAGTCTCCTAGCTTTTCCACATCAAAAGTATAGTTGGTATAGCCATCTCCAACGCTTTTCTCTGGCTCGCCTCTGTTACATTTGACAAGGTCAAAATCATCAGGCACCATTATCATGAACAACAACGGCCTGTCAATCTTGCCTTCTGACCAAGAGTTCTGAATAGTCACCCCTAAGGGAGGCTCTCGCGTATTTCCTATGAGATCAATGCTGAAAGGCTGCTCAATATTAGGTGACATGCCAAGCATGACAGGACCAGGAGTATATATTGACTTGGGCTTGACAGGAATATTCAGTTTGCTATTGATGTTCTGTCCTGCCATCTCCATAGATCTCCTGACATCCATGTCCACAAAGACATATTCCACATAGGCCCAGGTGTCAAAAGTGAATCCCCCGCCCACTTTAACAGAATAAGAGCCTTTGCTCAGGTTATCAAACTTACAATAGAATATGTCAGTCTCTGAACCAAAAATAGAAATCAATTGAGGGGTTGGCTCCCCTCTCGTCTTCTCATCGACATAGCAAGTCGGAGTGAAGATTATCTCTTTAGTAAAGCTTTTTCCTTGGATATCTGCGCGCACCTCAGCTGGTTGTCCCACGAAATTATACTGGTCAGCCTTCACATTCCTGAGATACAATCCAACAGGCGGCTTATCGTTGGTACCGTCAATCATCGAAGTGTAGTAAGGGATGCCTGTCATGTTCTCAAGACGACCAATACCAACATCTACTCCCTGAACTATTCTTTGCCAGATACCTACTGTCTTTTCAGTCAGGTAATTGAAGACTTCTCCTGCCTGCAAAAGCTCAGGCCTGCCCCCAATGTTGGTGAAAAATGATGGGTTCAGCTGAGTGCCCCAGAGGAAGATGAAGAAGAACAGGAGGAAGACAATCCAGAAGTTCACGTAATGATGGACGAAAGGAATCTCTGCCTTGATGCCAATATAGATAGGCCAGACTGGGATGATAGCTAAAAAGAAGCTCACCCAACCTGCGAGTGTTGTTCCGCCAAAAACAGAGATGTTGGGCACAAGATAAAGGAAGAATGGGACTGCAATGTAAAAAACAGATATGAGGACGAACTTGAAAATATCAAATGGCTGGACAAATCCTCCCTCTCCCTTGAAAAACAGGAAAGCAAGTGCCGCCAATGTCAGATACATGACCACTGCTATTAAAAGGAAAGTTGTCCTGTCAAATCTTAAAAGAAAAACATCCACGAGTTGGACAGCTATGGACAGCAAGAATAAGAAGCGAAGATTATGAGGTGCTTCCCCAAAGGTATGCTCTTTTGCCTTGGTGACCAAGCTGCTCTCAGAAATGGATGGTGCCATGGTTTCACGTATTTTTCAGCTCAACATACTATATATCTTCATAGTTTTGGCTCAAGCAAGTATTATCAAGTTCCTATCCGGTTTCTGTCCTTTTCCCTCTTTTTTGGATAGAGAATGCCCCACTTGCCCAAATGCTTTAGTCATCAAATAACATCTACTCGAAGCTCAGCCACGTCAATGGGGTCTGATTGAGGAGTCACTTTTATTGGGTTGGAGCCGATAGTGACAGACTCGGGGTCAATCTCGACCTGATAAAATAAATCGCGCGTGTCGAAGTAAGTCTTAAACCCGTTGATTTCAACAGTACCTCTCTTTTGGCTGCTGGCATCAGCAAATCTTAATGAAAGCAAAAGCCCTCTCTGGCCACTGTAAATCGCGCCATAGAGCTGAGCAGGCATAGTGAAATAAAAGACAGGTAAGGCTGTCTCTTTGAGCTTGACCACTAGCTTTGGCATGTCTATAAGGAAAGAGCCTGTGTTGGTAGTAGCAATTAAAGCATTATCTCCTAACTTAAGGAATTCGGGGCTGACCTCGATCTTGGTCTTGATGCCGCAGTCAGGGTAGCTGGTGAATATCGCCCTGTTATTTATCAGTATCTGCACCAATCCTTCTTCTTTAGGAGGGCAATCAGGCAGGAATTCAAATGTGCTTGACTCGAAATTCTCATACTCTCTCTGTGTAATGGAGAAGTGTTGTTCTGAGAAAGCTCCTGAATAATCAGTCACTTTGGCTGATACAAGAAGGTTCTCGAGCACGTATTCGTTCACGCGCCAGAAAGCTGCTCCTGTGTCTGAAACAGAGAACACGAGACTGTTCTTCTGCTTAAGGAAATCTGCCGGAAGGCTTATGGGCGGGGGACTAGCATCTGTTATCTCGCCTTCATACAGCTCGTATTCGTTCAGCATGATGATGAGCCTGCCAGAATATTTCTTGACATTGAAAGACAGTTTCACATCCCCCATCGTCTTAGAGTCAAAGAAGAATATCACTTCTTCTGTCTTGCCGCCAAAAGCAGAGTTCTTCACGTAAAGAGAAGGAACTCTTTTCAGCTCATCAGCATTGGTGACTGTGAATACCATGAAAGAAGGCATGGTGTGCTCGACAGTATTGGAAGTGAAAGGGTAAATCCTTCCTGGGTTGACAGAAAACAGCACACTCCGAGATGTGGTTGTCCCGCTGCTTCCTCCAGTGCCCGAGGCGTCCTCTCCCAGCAAAGCAGCTCTTTCCTCTGGAGAGAGGAAAAGAATGTAAAAGACTATGAGCACTGCAATCAAGATGACCACAATGCCAGCCTGAGTAGCTGCTTGGCCCAGCTTAGATTTCCATCTAATCATACCCCCTTCTTAATAATCGACATATATAAATTTATTGGTTTTAATAACGAGAGTCAGAGAGAAGAGAATGTTAAAATTAGGGAAAAATCTCAAAACCATGAAAAACAACGAAAAATATTATATACTAACAAAAAATATCCTGGTGATAAGATGCAAATAATCAAGAAGAACCTGAAACAGGGAGAAGTCACGGTCAAGGTCAATAATTCAGAGGACCTGTGGTTTCTCAATCAAGTAATTGAACCTAACGACCTTGTTAAAGGCAAGACTGAGAGGAAAATCAAGATCGGCAAAGAAGATGAAAGAAAGCAAAGCGTCGTCAGGAAGACTGTTTTCCTGGAAATATTAGTTGAGAAAAAAGAATTCCATAAATATTCAGACAACCTGAGGATAGGCGGAGTGATAACCCAAGGACCAGAAGATGTTCCAAAGGGCAGCCACCACACCTTTGACATCGCAGCAGGAGACATCATCACTGTCAAGAAAGAGGAGTGGCTCAACTATCAGCTTGAGAAGCTGAAAGAGGCGAGCGAAACCATAAATACCAAAATAATTATGCTCATCTTCGATAGAGAAGAAGCGACCTTTGCCATGCTCAAAAACCAGGGCTGTGAAATCCTGGCCAAAATCAAAGGAGAAGTGACAAAAAAAGCCATAGATGGCGCCGGAAAGGATTTTTACAAAGAGATAATTGAGAAACTCAGGGAATATGATAAAAGGTTTGAGCCCCCGAACATTGTTGTTGCGAGCCCTAGCTTTTGGAAAGAATACCTGATGAAAGAGATGCCCTTGGATCTCAAGGAAAAGATAACCTTGGCCACGTGCTCTGATGTTGAGGAGACTGCGATCAAAGAAGTTATGCAGAGACCTGAGCTGCTCAAGGTTTTGGAGCATGACAGAGCTGCCAAGGAACTCTGCATGATTGAGGCTGTGCTCAAAGCCATTTCCAAGGACGAAGCCTGCTATGGCTTCAAGGAATGCAAGGAAAAAATAGAGATTGGGGCAGTGAAAGAGCTTTTTGTTAGCTATGCATTCCTCAACAAGTCAAGAGAAGAGGGAAAACAAGCGCAGTCAGAAGAAGTGATGAAGCTGGCAGAGAAGACAGGCAGCCAAGTACACATCCTAAGCACAGAGGAAGCTAACCAGAAGCTTATGGGCCTAGGAGGAATGGCAGGGATTCTAAGATGGAAGATGCAATAGGCGCAGAGAGCCAAAGCAAGACAAACGTTCTAATCAAGAATATTGTAAAAGACATCATTGCAAAAAAAGAGCTCCAGAACCTGGATGAAGCATTTGTAAGCCCGAAAGTCAAAGCATTCCTAGATGAACATAAGAAGACCAAAGACAAGCTCGAGAGAGTCAGGTATTCTGAGTTCCAGCGCTCCAAAGAGCATGAAGAGCTGGTGAAAAAAATACGAGCCAATCTCAGGGAAGTCTATGGCGTCTTCATAATGGAGGATTACAAGAAAAGGTTTGAGCTACTGGAAGAGCTGAAGAAGAACCCTTCTTTGGAGAACCACAACAAGATTCTTGCATTGCACAAGTCAAGCCAGGAGAGGCTACCCTATTATCCTATCATATACAAGAAAATATTTGAAATCACAGGCAAGCCAGAAAGGATAGTTGACCTTGCCTGCGGCTTGAACCCCTTCAGCTATCCATATATTGAAAATCTTGATTGTAAACCAGAATATCTTGCCTGCGACTTGGCAGAGAAAGACCTCAAATTCATTGAAAGATATTTCAAGATCAGGGCCATCCCAGGTGCTGTAAAGAAGATTGATTTGGTGAACGATGACATTAATGAGCTGACCAAAAGCCAAGGCAAAGGCATCGAGATAGTATTCTTGCTAAAAACACTGGACTCTTTGGAAGCTGTCCAATGGAACAAGAGCGCTGCGGTGCTGAAGAGCATAAAGGCAAAGTTCATTGTTGTCTCTTTCTCAACCAAGAGCCTGGGAGGCAAGAAAGCCATAAAAAAAGAGAAAAGGAGTTGGTTTGAGGGGCTGGTAAAGAAGCTCAAATACAGATTGAAAATCTTTGAGGTCCCTGGCGAAATGTTCTATGTTATAACAGCCAGATAATCTCCAAAATAGACAATAAATATACGGATTATCACACTCTCATCATGCCCATTCATACCTCTTCAGTGGCTTTAGTTTTGAAACTATTGGCTAAGTGTAAAAAATAGTAACATATAAATAGTAGTTATGGGTTTTTGGTATTAAAAAGGGGTGATCAGTCCTACTTTTAGGAGGTAGAAATATGATCGTGAAAGAAGAGTTTCTGAGCAAGCTAAGAAGATACTTTGGACTTAACCTTTACGAGGTTAAGATATGGACCGCTCTTCTCTCCAGAGGGGTGAGTACCGCAGGAGAATTAAGCGACATAGCCAATGTACCCAGGAGCAGGAGCTATGATATTCTAGAAAGCCTAGAGAAGAAAGGCTTTGTTGTGATGAAGCTCGGCAAGCCGATAAAGTACATTGCAGTCCAACCAACTGAAGTGGTTGAGCGAGTAAAGAAGAACATGAAGCAAGAGGCAGACGACAGGGTTCAGAGATTGGAAGAGCTGAAAAAGACAGATGTCATCCAAGAGCTCAATTCCCTGCACACACAAGGCGTTGAGCTGGTAGAGCCTTCAGACTTGTCAGGCTCATTGAAAGGCAGGCACAACCTGTACAACCACCTTGAGCTTACCATAAGGAATGCTGAGAAGACAGTAACCATCATGACTACATCTGCTGGTCTGTTGAGAAAAATCGAGGGCCTGAAACCTGTTTTCGAGCAGGTTAAGAAGAGAGGAGTGAAGATAAGGATTGCTGCTCCCATCAACAGCAAAGAGGCAGAGAAGATCGTAAAGGATATGGCAGGCATAGCAGAGATAAGACATACTGACTCAAAGGCCAGGTTCACCATTGTCGATGGCAAGGAGCTAATCTTCATGGTGATGGATGATGCGGAAGTCCATCCAACCTACGATATAGGCATCTGGATAAACACGCCCTTCTTTGCAAAAGCCTTGGAAGACATGTTCGAGCTCGCATGGAAGGACATGAAAAAGAAAGTCAAGGTATAGAGACAAAATCTTAAATTTTTTATTTTTCTTCCTTATTTCTTTTTCATCCACCAATTTCCAATACTTTTATATATCTTTACGAAATAACAGATACTAACAATTAAGAAGATAAGGGTGAAGATGTGGACGATATCAAGGAGCTCGTAGGCAAGCTGCATCCGCTTGAGAGAAAAATCATTCCTGTTCTTAGGCACACCAATGTCTTTTCTGAGATGGTGAAGAAGAGCGAGCTCAAGGAAGTAGAGGTGATGCGTGCCCTGCAATGGCTCCAGAGCAAAGAAGTGCTCAAGATCAATGAGAATGTGAGAGAAGTAATCCTTCTTGGAGAGAACGGTAAAAAAGCATTGCGGCACGGCCTGCCAGAAAAGCTTTTCCTAGAGAGCATCAAGAGCAAAGCCAAACTGCTCGACAAGATAAGAAAAGAGACAAAACTATCACTCCAAGAGATGAGCGCGTGCATCGGCCTGTTCAAGGGAAAAGCAACTATCCATATCAGCCCAGACAAGGTCATCACCATCACAGAACACGGCAGAAAACTTTTTGAGCAAGAGACCCTGGAAGAATCCCTTCTCAAAAAAATATCATCTGAGGAAGTTGATGCCAGCCAACTCAAGGACGAGGAAAGGTTTGCCTTTGAGAGCCTGAAAAAGCGAAAGGATATGGTAAGGACTTCTCTGAAAAAGGAATGGTTCGTCATCCTCACAGATATTGGGAAAAAACTCTTGACAGCCAACATAAGTGCTGATAAGGTGATAGAAAAGCTCACACCAGCCATGCTAAGAGCAGGCTCATGGAAGAACAAGGAGTTCAGGACATATGACATCAAGGCAAAAGTGCCGGGAATCGCAAGAGGCAAAAGACATTTTGTCAACCAAGCCATCCAATCAGCAAAAAGCATCTGGCTCGAGATGGGATTCAAGGAGATGACAGGCACCGTGGTCCAGACCTCTTTCTGGAACTTTGATGCATTGTTCACAGCACAGGACCATCCTGTGAGAGATATGCAGGACACTTTCTTCATCAAAAACCCTAAGCAAGGGAAACTTCCTGAAAAAGATTTTGTGAATACAGTGAAAAAAACACATGAGGATGGCTGGACAACAGGCAGCACTGGCTGGCAATACAAGTGGAACGAGGAAGAGGCAAAGAAGAATGTCTTGAGGACTCATACGACCTGCCTGTCAGCACATACCCTGGCAAACCTCAAGAAAGAAGACCTTCCTGCCAAGTTCTTTGCTGTCGGCAGGTGCTTCAGGAATGAGACCATTGACTGGGCCCACCTGTTTGAATTCAATCAGACAGAAGGGATTGTTGTGGACAAGGACGCCAACTTCAGGCATCTGCTAGGCTATCTGAAGCAGTTCTTCAAGAAGATGGGCTATGAAAAAGCAAGGTTCAGACCTGCCTATTTCCCCTATACTGAATTCAGCATCGAGATTGACATCTTCCATCCTGTGCACAAGAAATGGGTGGAGCTTGGCGGAGCCGGCATCTTCAGGCCAGAAGTGGTCAAGCCCTTGCTAGGCATTGATGTGCCTGTGCTCGCCTGGGGACCTGGTTTTGACAGGATGATCATGGAATTTTTCAAGATCAACGACATAAGAGAGCTCTACAAGAATGATCTGAAGCAGCTCAGGGAAATAAAGGAGTGGATGAGGTAAGGGAATGCCGACTGTCAATTTGAACAAGGCTGTGCTTGAAAAGCTTGTGGGAAAAAAGCTTGAGCTTGAAGAGCTCAAGGACAGGATAAGCATGCTGGGCACGGACTTGGAGAGAATCGAGGGCAACGAGATTATCGTAGAAGTATTCCCTAACAGGCCTGACATGCTCTCTGAGCAAGGCTTTGCCCGCGCATTGTCTTCGTTCATAGGCGTGAAGACAGGATTGCGTAAGTACAATGTAAAAAAAGGCGGAAAGGATTACCGAGTGATCATAGAAGAACCTGTGAAGAAAGTCAGGCCTTACACTGCCTGCGCCATTGTAAAGAACCTGAAGTTTGACGATGAGAAGATACGCGAGGTCATCCAGCTGCAGGAAAAGCTGCACGTGACCTTAGGTAGGAACAGGAAAAAGCTCGCCATAGGCATCTATCCTCTTGAAGAGATAAAGCTTCCGATAACCTATACTGCAAAAAAACCTCATGACATCAAGTTCCGGCCTTTGGAATGCGAAAAGGAAATGACTGGTCTCGAGATATTGCAGAAGCATCCTGCAGGAAAAGAATATGCTCATCTGCTTGAAGGCAAAGAGCTCTTCCCGGTATTCATTGATGCGAACAAGGAGATATTATCCTTGCCCCCGATAATCAATTCCCATAGGACCGGGAAAGTGACTGAGAAAACTCGCGAGGTTTTCATTGAATGCAGCGGCTTTGACATGAATGCCTTGAACCAATGCCTTAATATAATTGTGACGTCGCTAGCAGACATGGGCGGAGAGCTCTATGAGATGCAGCTAGAATTTGACAATGATAAGAAGAAAATCACGACTCCGAACATGGAACCCTCAGCATGGGACCTTGATGCCAAGTATGTGAATAAAATGTTAGGTCTGGATTTGTCTGAAAGCGAAATCAAGAAGCTGCTTGAGAAGATGGGATATGGCTATGATAACAGGAAAGTGCTTGTGCCTGCTTACAGGGCAGACATCCTTCATCAGATAGACCTGGCAGAGGACATCGCCATCGCCTATGGCTATGAGAACTTTGAGCCGAGCATACCTAATGTTTCGACCATTGGAGAGGAAGATGAATTCGGGATATTTATATCAAGGATAGCGAACATCCTTGTGGGGCTTAGATTGATAGAGACCAGCTCCTATGACCTAACCAATAAGCAGAACAATAATTCAAAGATGCTCTTGGATTCAGAGATTGTAGAACTTGAGAATGCACTCACTCAGGAATACACGGCCTTAAGGAGTTGGCTCATCCCGAGCCTGATGCAAATATTGGGCGAAAATACCAACAGGGAATATCCTCAGAACATATTCGAGATGGGCAATACCTTCATTCTTAACAAAAGCAATGAGACTGGTGTTGAGGAAAGTTACAAGCTTGCGATTGCTCTTTGCGATGCAGACACTGATTTCACCAGGATAAAGCAGGTCCTGGATGCTCTGATGAACGCCATGGAGCTTGACTATGAGGTAAAAGCTGCAGAGCATAGCTCTTTCACCACTGGCAGGACTGCCAAGATTCTGTCTGCAAAAACAGAAGTTGCGATAATGGGCGAGATACACCCGCAGGTGTTGACGAATTTCAACCTGGTCACCCCAGTCTCCGCACTGGAGCTTGATCTGAAACAGCTTTTTCAGCTTTATTGGTTATCCAAAAGCAAAAACAAATAAAGGGAGAATAACGAAGAAAAAAAGAATAAAAAAGAGAAAGCATATCAATGCATAAAAACTTATAGAATGTAGAATAATGAAGGTGAGTTCCATGGGAAGACGATTACAAATCGCAGTTCTGGGAAGCAGCAAGGAAATCTGCACCAAGAACGCTTATGAGCTTGCTGAAAAAGTGGGTAAGGAGATAGCCAAGCTAGGGGCCATCACAGTCACTGGCGGAGGCCATGGGGTGATGGAAGCTGCGATGAAAGGAGCAAAAAAATATGAGGGGTTGACCTTAGGTATCCTCCCCTGGGAAAAGATGGAGCATTACAACAAGTACTGCGATGTGATTGTCGCCACAGGCATCGGCTGGTCAAGGGACGCCATCAACCTCAACAGTTGCGACGGAGCCATCATTGTAGGCGGAGGAGCAGGCACCCTCAACGAAGCAACCTATGCCTATATCGAAGACATACCCATTGTCGCCCTCACCAGCAGCGGAGGCCTGGCCAAATCACTCTCAGGCATCTATTTCGACGTGAGAAAAACAGAGAGAGTCATCGGCGCCAAGACTCCTGTGGAAGCTGTCTTGAAGCTTATTGATGAGATTGAAAAGAAAAAAATCAATTCAAAAAGGCCAGGACTTCGGAAAAGGAAGCTGGATTACTGAGCATAAAAAATTAAAATACGAACAGAAAAATAAAAAAACTAAGAAAAAAATTGTCAATGTTTAGGCCTGAACTTTTTCTTTTTGCTCTGCCTTGCCTTCTTTCTGCACTTCTTTTTTCTGAGCTGTTTTGGCAGGCTTGGATTTTGCCTTAACTTCCTTGACAGGCTTTTTCTTTCGCATCCTTCTAGGCCTCTCAGTCTTGGCCTTGGCTATCTCGGTCTTAGGTTTCTTCTCCTCGATCTCGATGCCGAGTTCCTTCAATACTCGCACGACCTCTGGCGCTGGCGCCTCTTTGGTCATTTCCACAGTCTGGCTTAGGGGCTCAAGGTGCTTTATGTTGCACTTTCTCCTCCTGGTCTGACCATCGATTAGCACAAAGTGGCTGTCTATGATGTCAATTATGACGCACTTCTTGCCTGCGTCCCTTCCTGTCAGCTTCACACATACTCTTCCGATTTCGAACATTTTTCTACCTCTGAAACATATATGTTTTCTTATATTGAATCTGATTATGGTCGCTGGAGTATCCTAAGATTTCCTTGGTTTTTGTCGCCAAAAACCTCGTGGATACGAGTGAATATGAAATTGTGTCAGTTAGGATTGATTACTGTGAAGCTGCTCTTGCCTCTTGCTTCAGCTTTTCTTTCAGGCAAGTAGCGCAGAGAAATCCGCCGTAAATCCTTTGAGTTCTCTTCTTGCTCTTAGGGGCGTTCCTTGATTGGAAAGGTCTTAGCCTAGAGATGCCTTTCAGCTCGATGCGACACAGGGCGCACCTAGCAACTCCTGGTTTTCTCTTATCATAAACCAGCTTGGTGCTTCCTCCGGGCATTTTCTTGTGCACTCTTCTAAGGCTTCTTGACCTTCGGCTTAATCTTGGCATGTGATTACCTCTGATTATTTTTGATATCTTTGAATCCGTGTTTTCTCCTCGAGAACAAACCTCTATTTATAAAGGTTGCGGATAGGAAATTTAAGAGAGACAGATGATTCTATTACCTGCTTGCCATTACATGCGGGCAGTCTTAATAGACTTTCAAGATTTTCCTTATGCCGATGCTGAACAGCAGGCTTAAGAGTATGTATGTCCAGAGCCAGCTAGGCGCCCATCCGAGTACAGGTATGGTGCCGACGGGATAGATTTTCTGGTTCTCGATGACAATTTTTTTCAGCTTAGAATCAGTGACGCTCTTCTCAGGATTCTCATATCTTCGCTCAGAGCTAATGGTGAGTGGCTTGTCGTGCTGCTCATTATTGTAATCAATGGTCAGCTTGTATTCTCCTTCCTCTCCTTTCAAAGTCCAAGTAGCCTTCTCATATCTTGTTTTGAAAAGGAACCATCCCTCTATGACGCTCTCGTTTATCTGTTGGGTGCTGCCACCGATTATCTCTAGTTCAGGGATGCTTTGGATACTCGCAGAAGGAACATGCCCTTCAGAGAAGTAGGCGCTTACCTTGAAAGGCTGGCCTGGCATGATTGGCTCGTAGGCTAGGTGGGAGCTGAGCCAGCTGAATATCAATAACAAGGGAATGATGGTATAAAGGGTCGAGCGAAAGCTGTGTTTCATGTACTCTGTGTTGCCCTTTAGGGCTTGCTGCTGCATAGCCATCATCTTTTCAGGGCTTTCTTTGCTGAGGGCCTTGATTTTTTTCTGATACTCCTTCATCTCCTCCTTGAGCTTCTTCATCTTCTTCTGATCTGTCGTGAACTTGTAGACTAAAGTGGTCACTAAAGTCAGGACAAAAGATATTAGAAGGATTGCCCAGAACGAGGGGATCTTTAGTAGAAATATGTTTTCAAAAACCATGGTATCACTCCACCCCCTTTGTTGGGTTGTGTCTTTGTTTATGTCTTTTTGATTCAACCAGTCATGAACTTTCTCATCATCGGGTTCATGTCCATCATGTGATGCTGGGCAATGTCCTCGTAAAGGCGATATACGATCATGACTGTAAGCAGTATTCCTGTTCCGGTTCCAAAGGCACCTGATATATCAGCAATCGCAGCGAGCAGCCCGACTGCCAAGCCGCCTAGCACTGTCAACGGCCAGATGTACCTGTTAAGCATCCTTTCAAGCACACGCACATCTTTCCTGAAGCCAGGAATCTGAAGCCCTGAATTAATCATCTGATTGGCCTGAGACCTAGCATCAAGGCCAGAGGTTTGCACCCAAAAAATGCCGAATATCATGGCGCCTATCATCATAAAAGCAATATATATCAAGGCATGCCAGATGTCTGCTAAAGCCACGGAATGAGTTATGAGCTTGTTCAGTATCTGCGGCCCATAAAGCCATGATGCTAAGCCACTCACCGGTGTGTTGCCTGAAAATGTCCCCAAAATAGGATGCCCCCATTTGTACAACAGGCTTGCGAATAGTTGTACATTAGCTATGAGTGCAGCTACAAGTATGACTGGAATGTTGCTGGTGTAGAAGAACTGCAAAGGCCATCTCACTCCATACCCTCTTACTCGTCCAAAACTAAGAGGCACTTCTACTCTCATAGCTTGGGCATATACTACTGCCATGAACACCACGATGGTAGCGACGATTGCCGCAAACATCAAACCCGCAGTCACAGGGTCTCCTGCGCTTAATGACTGAATAAAGGCAGGCACTGCTCCTGTTGCCATTCCAGGGTTATTCGGGCTTGGAAGCGGATTGAATAACTTGATGAAGATGGTCTGAGATACTCCTGCTGCTATGAACAGGCTTATTCCTGAGCCAAAGCCCCACTTGCTCACCACTTCATCCATGAACATTATCATTAATCCGCCAAGGAATAACTGGAAGATAAGTATGAAGGCAGATATGCCTTCAGAAGGCCTGAGCCCTCCCATCTGCACATAGATGAATCCTTCGAAGAATATGAAGAAGATGGACAACAACTTCTGTATTCCTTGGAATCTTCTCTTTCCTTCGTGGCTTGTCAAATCAAATTTGACTAGGCCAGAGCCATTCAGCAACTGCAGAACGATTGAAGCTGTAACAATCGGGCCTATTCCGAGGCTTATGATGCTTCCGAAGCTTGCACCCAGGATGACGGAGAAGAATTCAAATTGGCGGAGAGCATTAGTCCCCAGTCCGTATAATGGGACCAACCCCAGGATAAAAAACAATATCAGAATTATGAGGGTCCATTTCAGTTTTTCCTTGAAAGCTAGCTTTTTCTGGGTCGGAGCCTGCACTTCTGGAAGATTGTAGAGTATGTTTTCAAAAAAACTCATTTGGCCTCTCACCACCCGTCTAGCTCAAAACAAAAAAAATTTCTCTTTACTTTGCTTTCTCTTCTTTCTCTTCTTCCTCGTCTTCGCCTTCCTCAGCTGCCTCTTCTTTCTTCTTTGGCTTTTCAGCTTTCTTCTTCTCTTTCTTGACAATGGTCTTCAAGACCTTTACTTCTCCACCTGCTTCCTTGATCTTTTCCACAGCATTCTTTGAAGCGAAGTCAGTGATAATGAAAAGCTTTTCCTTGACTTCTCCGGTGCCGAGCAGCTTATCGTAGCCTGCTTTTTTCAGCTCAAGCTCATAGCCCTTTGGGCCTTTGAAAGCAAATCCTTTCTCCACCCATTTAATGAGGTTAAAATTAATATCCTCAAGGTTAATAGCTTGCATCTTCATCCTGCTTTTAGATGTGAAGCCAAACCTGCCTGTGGGCTCTTTCCAGTAGCTAGGCTTTTTAGTGTCTGCTCTCTTACCAGTTCCTGCACGCCCCCTGCCGCCACGGTTGCCAGCTCCTTTGTGATGGGATTGGCCTCTACCATAGCCATGATAGGTGCTTGCTCTTTTCTTGGTGACTTTTTTCTTTTTGAAACGCATAAAACATCAACTCTCTAAAGCATTCTCCTTATCAAATCATTTATCTTGGCTCCCCTATTGCCTAGTGCGCCTCCATTGCTAAAAGGTGTCTTGATTCCTTTCCTGTCAAAGCCTCCTCTGGGCGGGTGAAGGGCAAAGAATTTCTTTAATGAGCCATCCTCGTTCCTCTTCCCCCTCTTCTCCACCAGCAACTGGTAGGTTGCGTCATCAATCTCCCCGTAAGCTATATAATCCTTGCACTTAACAGCAGCAGCCCTGAGGCTTGGAGTGTCTGCTATGACTACACAAGTGTTTTTTTTCCTTAACCTCAAAGTGAAAAGAGTCCTTATGATATCTTCCTTTGCACGGATAACTCCTCTGATGAGTATCAAGGCGAGCCTCTTGCCGAGCTTTATCGCTGGTGTTCCAGGAGATGTTTTAGCAGGAACCTGAGTTGCAGCTAAAACTGAAGTGACGACAAGCTTTTTTGCGCCCGCATTCATAAGGCTCTTTCCAGCTTGTTCCTTTTTTTGTTCTGGTAAATTGTTATTCATCATAATGCCTCATTCTTTGCTTGTTTTGCATTTTCTTCAGACGACTCTTTTTCTGCGTTCTCTTTCTCACTTTGAACGCTGCCTTCTACAATGGCAAGAGTCTTTAAGTGCTCTGGTTGTATCTTGGTCTGCATCAATTTTCTCAAGGCGTCTTCGCAAGCATAAACAAAGTTGACTCTGTTCCTGGTCTGACCTCTGGTCTTGGTCCAGACGTCCTTGATTCCTGCGAGAGCAAGTACCTTGGCGATATCAGGTTCTGCGCATAATCCTTTTCCTTTTGGCGCAGGCATGAATTTTATCTCTACTGAGCCGCACTTACCGTACACATTGAAAGGTAATGAATGAGGTTTTCCGCAGTTGCACTGCCATGAGCCGCATCCTCTCCTGATCTTGAATATGTTGAGCTTGGCTTTCCTTATGGCCTTTTCTCTTGCAGGCACAGTCTCCTTTGATTTCCCAAGACCGAGCCCTATGTGCCCATTCCTGTCCCCTACAACTGCGAGGGCTGAGAATTTGGGCTTGTTGCCTTCCATGGTTTTTTTCTGGGTCTGACGGAATATTCTCCTTGATCCGCCTCCAAACTTACCTTTGGACTGACCTATCATGAGGAAGTCTTGTTCCACGCTCAGCAGAGCATCAACAATCTCCGGCTCCATTATCCTCAAGGAATTGTCCAATATCTCATCGATGCTTAGGATTTCCCTGTTCTTCACTTTACCTCCTAGCTCGGTCTTATTAGCCCAGGTTGAAAGGTCAATTGGTTTCTGGGTTGTTGCTGCGCCTAGCGAAGCCTTTTTTGTGGCACGCTTAATCATCACTCTACCTTTAGGTGCTTCCTCTCTTGTTTTTCTTCTTTCCATAATCATCAACCACTCATTATTTTTTTCTTCACTAGCTCAAAGTCCTGGCTCATCTTTGCAAGATCCAGATTATTCTTCTTATAGGCTGAGAATTGGTTCTCAGATTTGTTAATGGAAAAAAATGCGGTAATGCTCTTGCCTGATAATCTATCTGAAGGAGGAAATACTTCTTCTGATGCGGGTATGCTCATTCCCGCATCTATTGCTCCTTTGAGGGCAGCATAGATTTTGGATCCTACAACGGGAGTCTGAAGTCCAATATCAAGCACTGCCTCTTTTACTTTTTTGGCGAGAGCTTTCTTGCCTAGCAAAAGGCCTGCAAGGTAGCAGGCAGGCAGGTTTTTGCATGAATATTTCCATCCTAGCTTAGCGAGAGCATTGGATTTCACGCCGCATACTATCTTGTCCCCTTGAATAGAGTATTCTGCTATCTGGATGATCATCTGCTTATTGGTTTTCCTCATGATTATCCTTCTTGTGTTGCTTTTCAGCAGGGCGAGTCTTTTCTTGTAATTGGTTCTTCCTTCTCTTTTCCTGCGGAAAGGTATGACTTTCTTTTTTGCCATTTATTATTCACTCCGTATTGATTGCTTTCTCGTTTGCTTTGTCCGAACTGATGTCTTTTGCGTCATTCCTCTTGGCTTGAGCTTCTGGCTTTGCCTGTGCTTTCTTAGCAGTCCCTTGGCGGGTCTTGTCTGCTGGAGTCGCCACAGGCTCCTGAGGCTTGAGCAAAAGATTCTGTTCATGAATATGCAGCTTGATGTGTTTTATGCTTCTGAAATATCCTCCCTTCGATCGGGAGTATAAATCCTTGAAATCCTCATTCTTTATCAGGCTGTTTTCTCTAAGGTACTTGAGGAATGATCTCTGGGCGCGTATCTTGTTCATCCAGGTCAGTTTCTTGGGTGCTCGAGCAGTGTATTTTCCCTTTCTCTTGCCCTCGCCTCTCCTGAGTCCCTTGCTCTTCTGCACTTTCCTCTTGTTAGCTCTGGCTCTTGATACTCCTTTTTTCTGCAAGCGCCAGACGGCTCCTTCTCCTATGAGCAGCCTCATGTCTGTCTTGGTTATTGCCTCCTTGATATCCTCAAGCCTCGCAGGGTCGAACACCGCTCTCTTGGGAGAGCAGCGCAAAATGCTTCCTGCAAGCCTTTTCTGGAGTTTAAGCATCATGTTCTTTGTCCCTCAAATCATCATTTTTAGTTTATTTTCATCCCTTCATTCTCTTTTGGTGAGCAGTTTGTCTTTCTCTTCTTTCTCAAGCTTTTTCTTCTCCTCTTCAGACACGGAAGGCTCTTCTTTTTTCAGCTCATCTTTTTTTGCCTCTTCCTTCTCTTTCTTCATCTTCTCGTCTGTGCTTTTCTTCTTGTCTTTCTGTTCTTCGAGCCTCTTTGTCCTTAAGGACTTTCTTTGTTTCAATGCGGTCTGTATCTTTTCAAGAGTCTCGTCAGCATCCAGGTTGATGATTACCAGTCCTTTTTTCTTGATTTCATTAATTAGCATCTGCCTCTTCCTGTTACCCAGGTTCGCAGATAGGATTATCCCGTCGTCCTTGGTCAGAGCGTTAAGCTGCGCCAAGTTAGATACAACAATAGGCCTCAACCCTGAGTGATGCAGGCCTCTGACTGCCTTGGGCGCCCTATAGCCTGTGCTGATTACTGGCGGAGCTCCTCTCTTGTGAAGCCTTTGCTTGTTATCCAATCCTCTGGCTCTTCGCCACATCTTGGCTAATTTCTTTTTTTTGTATATGTCTTTCCTTCGAAAAACCGGCTTCTTTTTCTTGAGTGCTCTTCGCTTTTCCAACAATTTCTTGATGTCGCGCATTTCTTGTTTTTCCTCTTCATTTAATTTCATTTAATGATAGGCTTGCCATTTTTCTCGATGATGAATATGCCGTCTTGAAAAATTCTTTTATCAAAAGCAGACCTTCTGGTCAGTCTTTCTATGAGCGATGCTGTCCTGCCTGCAGCTTCTTTATCAACAGATTCTATCAGCAGGAACTGGCCATCCACCTTGACATTCACGCCCTGCAGGATAGTGATAGTCCTCGGGATAGTCTCTCCGACAAAGTTCTTTATCTCGAACACGTTTCCTTTCACACTCACATTCATTGGGAAGTGGCTTGAGCAAATCCTCAGCTTGAAGGAATGACCGTGGCTTACTCCGTCGATCATGTTTTCCAAATGAGCAAGATAGGAATGGATGAGCTTTTTTTCCCTTTGAGTGGCTTTCTGGGCCTCAAACATCACCAAGTTATTCATAACCTTAGCATTGATCTTGGGATTGTAAAGCTCTTTTTTCACTTCTCCTTTGGGTCCTTTCACAGTGAATATGCCGCCATCTATGCTGATGCTTATTCCCTGCGGGATTTCCAGTTCCTCTTTGAGTGTTGGTTTCATTTTCAGTGATTATGTTTTTAATAGCAGTGTTCTTAGTAGCAGTAGCTTACCAATTTGCCGCCGAGCCCTTTCTTCTTGGCCTCGACATTGGTCATCATCCCTTGGGAAGTGCTGATCACGAGCATTCCGAAATCCTTTGCAGGCAGGAATCTCTTCTCGAACTTCTCGAAGTTGTCTTTCTTCACGCTGAAGCGCGGCTTGACAACGCCCGTCTTGTTGATGTTACCTATCAGGTGAATCTTGAGGAAATCACCTTTTGAGTCCTTTATCTCCTCGAAGCCTCCAATGTACCTGTTATCCTGCATAATGCTAAGCACTTTCTTGATTATCTTGGAATTATTCTTGGTCAATATCTCTTTCCTTCCTGCTCGCTCATAGGTATCAATCTGGGAAAGCACATTGGATAATGGATCATTTAAACTCATCTTTTTACCTCAATCATATTTTTAGTTATATTTCTTGAATCCAATCTTGGGCGCTACTTCTCTGAAGCATTGCCTACAGAAATGCAAGCCGTACTTGCTTATGTGAGCGGCTGTCTGCCCGCATCTTCTGCATCTTTTCGTTGATCTGCCGAATGTTCTCTCTCGAGGAACATTGTGCTTCTGGAACTTGATGTGCTTGGCAGGCTTGTTCCTTATCTGTTTCAGCATTTTGGTGAAATGGGTTGTGGTTATCTGGCATTCCTCCTTTATTGTTGTTCTTTCTGTTCATCGGAGAGTTGGACTCCGAATTTATTCTTCATGAACGTGATGGCATCTTCCTGGCTGATCTTGTGTCTTCGAGGAATCTTTCTCTTCATGATCTTCCTTCTCTTTATCCTGAAACCAGGCCTCTGCAGAGTGACTGATACTTGCAAGCCCATGATACCTATCTTCGGGTCGTACTTGGCATCAGGTATGTCTATGTACTCAGGTATTCCAAAAGATAAGTTTCCATAATCATCAAAATTGCTCTTTGCGAGCAGGTTATCTTTAGCAGCAAGCATCCTTTTAGCCAATTCCTCTGCTTTTTCATTCCTGAAGGTTATCTTGCATCCTATTGGCAAGCCAGGTCTGAGCCCCCAGTTGGCTATTCTCTTCTGGGTTATGGTCTTGACTGGTGAGAAGCCTGTGATGTTCTTCAGCAAGGTTACACCTTTCTCTAGCACAGCCTGCTCTTTGCCTGCACCTATGTTCAAGGTGAGCTTCTCTATCCTTATGTCTCGCATTGCTGAACTCATTTTAATCATTCACTTTCATTCACTTGGGTTTTCAGCTGATTTTTCAGCTGATTTGCTTTTTTCAGCTGTCTTCTCAACTGATTTAGCCGCTGGCTTCTCTGCTACTTTCTCAGTCTTTTTCGCTTCCTTTGCAGCCACCAGCTTGTCTGTGACTGAAATCACCGGCTTGTCTTTGCCAATCACAAAAGCATAGGCTTTCTTGGTTTCAAAAACATCATGGTCTAGGCGGAAGATTATGTTTTCTCTCTTGAAATCATCCACCATCACGACCTTTCCTATGTGCTTTCCCTTGTAGAGAAAGACCAAGGCTCCTTTTTCTAGCTTGAGCACCTGCTTTATCTGGTGGTCAGGGATGGTGTATGATATGGAATCAAAAATCTTGATCTCATGGAGGACGGGATCGTTGCTCTTCATCTCAAAGTTCCTTCCGTCGCTGCAATTGATCTGCACAGTACCCTTGGAAAGGTTCTTCTTGTTCCAAACCTTGGAAAGCTTCAGCTTGGCCTCATCGTTCTTTATCTTCAGGAAGAAGAGAGTGTTCTCTTCATTAACCAGGAGCCTGTAATTCTCGTCGAGAGCGGGGAAGCTCACGACATCAAGGAAGCCAACAGGATACTTTTCGTCATACACATAGTTGCTGTTGATCATGACGTCCTTGTTCTTGATCATGTACTTTGACTCCTTGGTCGTCTGGGTCTTGCTCAGCATCTCTTTGAGGACGGTGTTGAGAGGTAGGCACAGAGTGAAGTCTCGACCAGCATTGGGCCTTGTGATGAACATGTTCTCCTTTCTAAGCACATCCCATCTCTTCGGTGCGTTTATTCTCTTTATGTGATCTTTGACCATTTTTTCAAACCCTTTTGCTTTTCTTCTTGTTTATCTACTTCTTTTCCTGCTTTTTTTCTCGCTCTTTATTGCCGAGCCGTTTCTTATCATCTAAATTGAGCTCAATAATCAGGAGGTTGGAGGCATGGATAAAGGGTCTGCTCTTGGAGCCATCCTTCTTGGAAATCTCAATTCCAGTTATCATCACTCTGCTTTTCTTTGAGTCTACCATCTCAACTTTTCCTTCTTTGGCCTTGAATTTTCCCCTCATGACCTTTACTTTATCGCCTGTTATCACGCGCACTCTCCTTATGCCCTGTTTTTGAGCCAACTCTTTGCTCAGGTGAGCAGTGAGGAATCTTCCTCTCAGGTTGAGCGGAGCATTATACCTGTACTTTCTCTGCTTTCTTGGTTTCTTGCTCCCTTTCCATTGCGCGGAAAAATCTTTTTTCATTTGAATACCTCAAACATCATGCTTTTCATGGCCTAAACGATTAGTTTTGCTATCTTGGCTATGCCAGGCCATCTCTCTGTGACTTCTTTTGCTATTGGTCCCTTGAAAATGGTTCCCTTAGGGGTGCCTTTGTCATCCTTGAGCACGACAGCAGCATTATCCTCGAACTTTATCCTCACGCCGCCAGGCCTTCGATATTCTCTTTTTTGCCTCACTATGACTGCGAACACAACCTGTTTTCTCATGTCAGGTCGTCCCTTGACAACAGAAGCCACTATCAGGTCGCCGATGCCTGCAGATGAGTTCCTGCCCTTGACTGTCTTGGATCCCTTGACCGAGATTAACTTCAGCAGTTTGGCTCCTGAATTGTCACAGGTCTCTATGCGTGATTCTTTCTGGAACGCATCTGTTATGTTGGCTTTGACTGCTTTCATTTTATCTCACTCATCCATGCATTAATTATTTCCATTATTCCTGTTCGATCTCTTGTTTCTTTTTCTTGTCGTACTTATCTTTGTCTATCTCCTCATCAGGAGAGGCAGGCTTTTGCTTTTCAGGCACAACTCCTTCCTGTAAAAGCTCGCTCTTCACAGCTTGCTTTTTTGATTCCCTGCCCAGTATCTCTACGACCACAAAATGCTTGGTCTTGGAAATGGGCTTGGTCTCTGATATCAAGACCATGTCTCCTTTCTTTGCATCTATGCATTCGGGATTGTGGGCTTTGATTTTGCTGCGCCTGTTCTCGTATCTCTCATATTTTGGAACAAACGCTCTCCTAGTCCATTCCGCTGTGATGGTCTTGGTCATTCTGTCGCTTATGACGGTGCCTTTGAAAACTCGTCCTCTCACGGTTATGTTTCCGTGAAAAGGGCAGTTCTTGTCAGAGCATTTCTTACTAGGTATCTGCGCTTCCAATCCTATTCCTTTTGTTTTCATTTTGCTTGGGCTCCGAAACGATAGTTTTAGTTTTGATTTTTGATTTTGATTGCCATAATCTTTTCTTGATGTTTTCGTGTTATTTTCATTTTTTGAGCTTGATTCTTTCCTCAGGCCTACGCATTATCTCGTTGCCTTGAATCTTTTTTCCATCGATTAGGAAGACCACTCCATTTTTCAGCAGTGTTTTTTCCTGATTTTGATCGTTCATGATTCTGAATGTGTTCCTCGTCTCGTCTATTATTTTTCCTTCCAGGCGCTCCAGGCTCTTGTTGTCAGAGCGAAGGACCTTTATTTTTGTGCCTATGAATTCTGCTGAGTGCGTCATATTCCCTTTCTTGTCAATCTTATTTTTTGATTTCAATCGTGTCTGGGCTGAAGCCGAGTTTGATGAGCTCTGCCTTCAATTCTCTCAGGTGGTGGCCTTGGAGTTCAATCACGCCTTCCTTGGCTGTGCCTCCACAGGCGAACCTGGATTTCAGCTTACTCGCCAATTCCTTGAGGTTGATTTCGTTCTGGTTGATGCCCTTCACGACGGTGCTAATCTTCCCGAACTTCTTCTTGACTGTGGCAACCTCAATCTTTTGGTTCTCCTTTGCGATCGTCTCACAAACGCAAAGCTCTTCCGGCAGCCCGCACGTACTGCATGTTTCACTCATTTTGTTTTTGGTGTTTTTTTTGTTGTTCTCGATTTAAGTTCCTTGTCTGTGCTATTGATGAGCATGATTCTGGCCATGTCCTTCTTCATTTTTTTCAATTGGCCTGAGTTCTTAGGAGGGGTTCCTGTGTGGACCTGAGAGTTGAGCTTGATGATTTCGAGCTCCAACTCTTTCATCTTCTTGTCACGCTCCTCTTTGTCCATGCTGGCCAGTTCCTTATATTTCATCTTGCACCTCTGCTTCTGCTTCAGATGCTGGCTCGGGTTCAGATGCTTCTTCTGCTGATTCGCTCTCTTGAGCGCTTTCCTGGGCTATATCCTGAGATGCGGGGTTTTTTCTCTTTGCTTCCTTTGGTTTGGGAGCTGTTTTTTTCTGGGCAGATTTTCTCGGCTGCTTGGTTTCTTGCTTTTTCTTTCCAGCCTCATCTTTGTCTTCTCCACCTCTAGGCTCCAGCTCCTTGATTTTCTGCTCTATTTCCTTTTTGACATTGCCGTCTTTCACTTCTTCAACCTGACCAGGCGCCACAATCTCCTCTTCTTTAAGGGAAAGCCTGTCTGGCAGGATGGTTCCTGGAAGCATGATGCTCACTTTTATGCCCACCGTCCCGCTTTTGAGCTGGGCCGCAGCATAGGCCACTTTAACTTCTGACACTGCGACGTCTCCGCATTTCTTTAAGTAGCCTTGATAAAATCTCCATGACTTAGCTCTTGCGCTCGGAACCTTGCCTGATATCAAGATCTCTACTCCCACGGCTCCAGAACCCATGATATCCGCCATGGCTTTGTGTCCTATGCCTTTGAATCTTGCCATGCCGAACTTCTCCAATGAATTGGCTATCATCTCTGCCATTATATTAACATCCAGTCCTATGCTCAGGACCTCTTCTATCTCAATCTGCGGGTTTTCCAGCTTGAAAACTTGCTTCAGATCCTGGGTGAGCTTGGTGATGTTGGTTCCAGACCTGCCTACGACTAAGCCTGGCCTGCTTGTGCTTATGATTATCTTCTCTCCTAGAGGAGTCCTTTGCAGCTTGACATCGCTCAAGCCTACCCTACTCAGGTTAGTCCTAATGTATTCCTTGATTTCAAATTCCTTTACGTTCTGGTTGACGAATTTTCTCTCAATCAAAAAAATCACCCTCGGTTATTTTTTTGATGTTCCAAAAATTTACAATTTTTGCAACAATCATTTTGTTTCACTGGCGTTTTTTTCTGCTGTTTTATTATTATCATCTGCTTTCTGTTCTGCCTTTTTCTTCTCTTTCTTCTCTTCTTTCTTGATTTCTTTCTTAGAGTCTCTCTTAGTCTCAGTCTCCTCTGCGGCAATCTCAATATGAGTCCTTTTCATCCTTATCCTTCTTTTTCTTCCATAATGGAATGGCTCTGCAGCCTTCTGGGCACAAGCATGGATAATCTTAAGCTCTGTGCTCAGGCCCTTGTTCGAGGCGTTGGCCTCAAGTGATTTTAACAGGAACATGAATTGCTTTGCTGCCTTGTAAGGATATTTGCCGCTGCCCATTCCCTTCTTGTGCCCTGCGCCCTCTGTGAATCTCCTGAAGGGTATGGCAACCTTTTGCTTCATTACGTTCTCAAGCAGGGCAATGGCGTTCTTTACCTGCCTTCCCTTGATATAGGAGCAAATCTCGATTGCGTGCCTGGTGGATATGCCGAGGTCTCTGCCAACTACCTTGACCACGTTCTCCTTGTCTGACTTGAAAGCGTATTTGTATTTCATCTTGCTGCCTTACAGTTAATCATCCTATATTCATGCTTATTTGACAGAGAGGCTTGCACTTGACTTGGTCGCTCCGATTCCGGGGGCGTTGTGCATGACCTTCCTTCTTGTGAGAGCGTACTCTCCCAATCGGTGCCCTATCATTTCCCCGATTATTGTAACTGGCTGGAATGTTTTGCCATCATAAATCATGATTAGCTTGCCTACCATAAATGGAAGGATTATCATACTTCTGAGGTGAGTCTTGATTGGCTTCTTGCTGTTCTGCACCTTGGCCATGAATTTCTTTTCAGCATCAGTGAGCCTGTTTATTTTCCTGCGCTCATTGCTCGGCAAAAGCAAGGATAGTTCTGCGGAGCTTAATTTCTGGAGTTCCTCAAGTGTTTTTCCTTGATAAGTGAATTCTTGTCTTGCCATTTTCACACCTTTATCTTCTTACCTTACCCCTTCCGCTACTTCTTGGCCTTATCATTCCAACCTTTCTTCCTGGAGGAGCGTTCTTGGGAGCAATAGTCGGCCTTCCCTTGTGGCTGCTCTTGTGACCTCCAAATGGGTGGGTGACTGCGTTCATGCTTGTTCCTGATACACTGGGCCAGTACACGTTCCTTGCCTTCATCTCATGGTATTTCCTTCCTGCCTTGAAAAATGGCTTTTCAGGCCTGCCACTCCCAGCTGCAAGCCCTATGCAGGCTCTGCACTCAGGATGAAAATCCCTATATTTTTTTGAAGGCAAAAGCACTGTGACCTTGGCTGATGTCTTGGCGACAACTCTTGCAGTTGTTCCTGAGGCCTTGACGAACTTGCCTCCGTCTCCTGGCTTGTTCTCGATGTTGAATATGCCAGTTCCTTCTGGAATATTTTTAAGTTCCGCAATGTTCCCCAAGTTGATGTCAGAGCCGCCTATCAATATGGTTTGACCCATCCTGACTCCTTCAGGGGCAATAACAAGGCTTGTTGAGCTATCATCATGTCTTAATCTTGCAAGAGGAGCTGAGTGAGCAGGGCAGCTTATCAGCTCTGTGATTACCGCAGTCCCGTTCTTGCCTATCTTGTTGGTTCCTGCGAATCTGAATCCTGTCCTTCTGTAAACTGGGCTTCCACGCCCTCTCTTCTGTTGCGTTAGGTTTTTTCCCATTTCAAATCTCTCTTGCTTTCATATTTAACAAAATCATTCATCATTCTTAATTACATCAATCCTAACTTTGTCGCCAAGTCTATTGCTGGCGATTCAGGCGAAAACTTCACATAGGCTTTTTTCCTGCCCTTGAAATCATTCTGCGTGCTTACCTTAAGCACCTTAGCGTTGAACATCTCTTCGATGGCTTTTTTTATCTCTGTCTTGGTGGCTTTTGAATCCACGACAAACACCAATTTGTTCTCAGACTCCATGAGCCTGATTGATTTTTCTGTTGACAAAGGGTATTTGATTATCATTTTTTAATCCTCATGATGGTTATTTCCTAAAGCATCTGTCTTCTTGGCGTTTGCAGCCGGAGCGAGAGGTTCTTTTGCCTTGAGCGCTCCAGTTTTATTAACCTTATCTTTTGCTTCTGCCTGCTTTTTCTCTTATATCTTGTTTTGGCTCCCAGATTCTTTCTTTAACTCAGGAGCAATCTTCTTGCTTGTGAAAAACCCTTTCTTGAGTTCTTCGATGGCTTTGATCGTGAAAATGGTTGCTCTTCCAGGATGACCTCCGGGGGCGAGTGCTTCTGCATTCAGCTTCCTGGCGATGATGACATCAATGCCCGGAACATTTCCTGCTGCCTTTCTTATCTCTGAAAGGTCCTGCACGACGAGCAAAAGGCTCTTCTTGAAAACATTCCTTCTTCCTCTCTGCTTGCCTTTGCCTGCCCTTATCCTAGGCTTAGATGCTCTTTTGAGTTCGTCTGCAAAGCCAAGCTTAGTCAACACTTCGATTAATTGCTGGGTCTTGTTAATCTTCTCCAACTCTTCATTCACTATGAAAGGATAATTCTGAGGGACAAGATGGCCTCTTGCAACAACTTTATCTCTGACGATTGTGGCACTGATAGCAGAGCGTATGGCTTTTCTCTTCTCCTTGTCATTGATTTTCCATGCCCACACCTTCTCAATCTTAGGCGGATGAGCTTTTCTTCCGCCTCGCATGCCTGGAGCATTGGCTCCTACCCAGAAGAACTGGCTCCCCCTATGGGACATCGTCTTCCTCGGCACTCTGCTGATTCCCTTGCCGTAGCATCCCTTGAAATCCCTTCTTCGCTTGGAAATCCTCACCGCATGCTTCTGGCCCGCTTCATGGTCAGGACCATAGGCTTGTCTCTTGTTGTTCTGGATTGCCAGGACTGCTTTCTTGATAAGGTCTTCTCTAACAGGCTCATTGAACTGGCTAGGCAAGTCTGCCTCTCCTGCCTGTGCTCCTGTTGTATTGAAAATCTTGAGTTTCATTTTGAAATCATTGTTCCTATATATTCATCTCTATCTTCCTTGTTTTGATTGCAAGCTGATGTGAGTTATTGTCGGCAAAGGCATTTCTCTCTTGACGCGTCTCAAGGGCTGGGTCAATATGACCATCCTCTTCTTTGAGCCCTGGACAGAGCCTTTGATAAGGAGATAGGTTGTCTTGACGTTGCCATAGTGCACAAACCCATCCTTAGGGTTTATCTCCTCTGGTTTGGTTCCTATCTTCATGATCTGCAAATTCAATTGAGTGCGCTGGTGAAAGCCTGTCTGACCTGAATAGGCAGTCCTGTACATGGTGTGCTGCTGAGCGCACCAAGCTCCTCTGCTTCCTGGCTGTCGCCTACCTTTCTCTGTCTTGTGTTGCTTCAGGGAAATTCCAAATCTCCTGACGGGGCCTTGAATTCCTCTGCCTCTGGTCACTCCACGAACATCCACGGTTTGAGCTTCTTTGAACACCTCGTCCACCATGATGTCTTTATCAACACGGGATTTTATGAAGTCAAGCTTTTCCTTGTTAGTCCCGCTGAGCTTGAGCTCAAAAGTCTCGGGCTTCTTCTTGCTCACTCCAGCAAGCCTTGGCTGAGTGTAAACAAGAGCAGAGATGTAAGCGTAATCATCAGGATTGAGGCTGTCCAGCTCTTTGATGTCAGGGACATCTTTAGGCATGGAAATGATGCGCATCATGTCCTTGGATGGCTTGAAGATGAATTCTTTTACCACAAAGAAACCATAGGCATTTTGTTTGTAGAAACGAGCAGAAAAAATCTTGAGCGGAGGGCACTCAATCACTGTGACCGGGATGCTGATCTCGTCATCCCTGGTCGGCGAAGTCTTTTTGGTGTCAATACCCATGAGATGGGTCATGCCGACCTTATAGCCTGAGAAACCGAGCAGCATTGCCTTGTCAAAATGCTGATTGGACCAACCCCTGACTCGAGGATACATCCTGTTAGCCCTCTTTCTAGGCCAGAACTGCATGCTTCCTTTTCTTGGTCGTCTGATGTTAGACATTTTCTCCTCGCTATAATTTTCTCGCTTTTTCCTGGTGTACGCCTGCTTCGGCTGAATTTTTCGATAGCCAAACGTAGCGCATGACGTGTATGATAAAAGCCTTTTGCGAAAAATACCCTTATAGAAAACACCACTTACTTTCGTGTACTGAAAAGGGCTTTCTTCTCAGGCTTTTTGCTCGTTTGAGTCCATTTACCACTCAAACTCACCACAAAAACTTTAGTTCATTTATAAAGCTTACGTTTGAAGTAGCGTGCATGAAAAAAGACAGAAAAAACGCCTTAAGATTATTCAGACTGCTCCTTGGCTTTTTTCTCTTTTTTCTTCTTTTGCGTCTTAGGTATCGGCCCGCTTTTTTCTTTTCTCTTGGCATACTGCAAAGGATTTTTTATCCTGCTGCACAGCTCATCAGGCTTGCACACAGAGTAGCTCTTGTAATAGCTAAGGTTGCTGCAATTAGGCGGAGGAAGTACTTTCTTGCTCTGACGCGCATACCTGATCTGCCCTAATATATATTGTGGCCTTAAGGGCTCAGGGTTCTTCTCATTCCATTCCAAAAGCCTCTTCTCCAAGAGGTCATAGTCCCATCCACAGCTTGCTAGGAAATTGACCAGGACAAAACAGCTTCTCTTCCTTCCATCCTCCACTCCTGTAAGGATGGTCTTGATGCAGGGCGGAAAATTCTCCTCTCCAATGGCTTTTTCAGGCAGAGCATAATCCTGCTTGCCTCTTTTTCCTTCTCTAGCATCATCCTCATCCATCTCTTGCCAGCTGGCTTTTTGAGGGGCAAAATCAAATGCATTCCTAAGTAAGGTCTCAGCATCAGGATAATAGATGTTCCTAGCGAGGAAAGGATGGATCATTTTCACATTCTCAGGCTCTGCGTCTTTCTTCTCAAAACTGAGGATGTTGTTGATGTCAACCGGCACAGAAATCAGTTGGGATTTCTCATGAAAAGAATAAGGCATGCGATAGAGGTGCCTAGGAGCGATGAGCACAGTGTCAATCTCAAGGAAAGGATCAACATTCAATTTGGGGATTTTGTCTCCGAATTCATTGGTCTCATAGCGCTTGATATCATCTTCCTTGAAGCCTGTCTTCTTCATGATGCTAGGAAAATCATTCTTCTCAAGCCTCATGATATCATCAGCCAGAGGCTTACGGATGAGCTCGGCGATATACGCAGCGATCCTTCTCGGAGCCTCAGGGAATAGGTCGACGATGCTGATTCCCCCCACACTCTTGGGAAAAGCCTCAAAGGGCACAGCAATATGAAATCCCTTGTTGCCTGAGAATTTTGCAGTAATCGACTTGACTCCGTTCTTTTTCAGGGCCTGAATAGTGTAGTGCGCAACAATCCTGCTGTATTCGAAGAACTTGCAGTCGATGTCCAGCAATAGGTCCCAACCCTTTCTGAGAGCATCCAGCTCTTCCTTGCGCAGCGTAGGACTTAGCTGCAATGGGTTCTTCCATAGCTCCTCAGAGCAATGGAAGCTGGTGACACGCTGTTTGGCCAGTTCGAGCACATCATTAGGATAGGCAAGCACTTCTGGCCTTTTACCAAAGATCTCGTCAAACCTAAAGGCAACTTCTTTGTCTTTAGCCTGCCTCACCAACTCTTCCTGGATGTCTTTCCTCTTGTAGAAAGATAAAGTCTTCGCTAGGAACATGCTAATCGGGAGTTTTCCTGTGTTTTTAAAGAATGCTGTTTTTAATTGACTAAAACACAATCAACTAAAACATTTATAAAATGCTACTTTCTTCCAAGCTAATACAAAACAAATTTCGCGGGCGTGCCGGAGTGGTCAAACAAAAATCAAAGATTTTTGATAGTCAAAATCAGAGATTTTGGACCAAACGGGTACGGTTCAGAGCCGTATGACTCAGTGTCTACGCAGGTTCAAACCCTGCCGCCCGCATTCTATGGCTAAAGACTCAGAAGAGATAAGGCAATTATTATCAGAGATATGTTCCTTAGTGGAGAAGGAAAAAAACTCTCTAATTGTTGTCGAAGGCAAAAGGGATAGGGCTGCTTTGCAGCAGTTGGGCTTCTCTAATATTATTATCCTGAATAAGCCATTGTATGAAGTTATTGAAGATATCGAGTCAAAAGGAGAGAAAAGAATGCTTCTTCTGACAGACCTTGATAAAGAAGGTAAACGAATCTATGCGAAGCTCAAGAATGACCTTGACAAGAGAGGCGTTGTTGTTGATGATGCCTTGCGCAACTTACTGTTCAAGACAGAGTTAAGGCAGGTTGAGGGCTTGACCAGTTATCTGAAGAAGTTTGAATAATAAAATGAATAATAAACTCAAAAACTCAATGCTTGGCTCTAATTCTCATCATATTTCTTGTCTACTATCTCTTTTATCCTTTTGGCTTTCTTTTCTCCTATTAGCTCAACTTCTTTCATCTCTTTCTCGTCAGCATTGATGAAGTTCTTGATAGTCTGGAATCTTTTGAGTATGGGCTTGGAAAGGATGGCACCAACCCCTGGAAACGCGCTGACAATGTACTCTTGGACTTCTCTGTCTGACAAAGGCTTGGCTGTGTGAAGCGTGAAGTCTTTCTTCAAAGGGTCTGCCTCTCTCTTCGCTATCAACAAGAACAAGCCTACGGTCTCCTTGAAGTTTTTGGTCTGAATAAGAGGGATTCCGTAGCTGATGAGTATGGTGGATAGGGCTCCGCGTATCGCGTTGGGATGAAGTTTTCTTTGAGAGTAGATGTCTTCTTCTCCTTCAATGACAAATAGCGGACGCTCATATTTTCTTAAATTGCTCAGCTGGGAGAGAAGCCTTCCATCTATTATTGAGTCGACAAAGTCCTTGGCTGTCTTGCGCTCCACAGCTACCCTGTCGCTTAGCAAGTAATCCGCCACATCCAACCTCGATAGTTCAACTTTCACTCCTTTTTCAGAGAGCTCCTTGATTATGCCTGCTCCTTTCTCCCTGTAATCTGCGTATATTGTGAGATTGGAAACATTGACTGGACTGTCATCATCAGTCAGCTTGGTCTGTTCTTCCTTGCTTTCTTCTTTTTGCTCTTGCCTCTCAGCAGTCAAGTCACGGGTGCTGTTGAAGCCTTTTTTCATTCCGTGAATTATGCTGTACATCTTTTTCTCTTTGTGGGCAGCAACCCATAGGTTAGCCTCATCTCTTGTCTTTTTGGTGACGAGTACTATGACTCGTCCTTTTTCCTGCCTGCCTGTCCTTCCTCTTCGCTGTACAGTTCTGATGGCAGAGGGTACTGGCTCATAGAATATGACTAGGTCAACAGCGGGTATATCAAGTCCTTCTTCTGCGACACTAGTGGCTATAAGGCAGTTGAACACTCCTTCCCTGAATTCCTGAAGGATCTCTTTCTGCTTCTTCTGGCTCATGCCTGTGTCTTTCTTCTTCATCTGCCCGACAAATATCTTAGCCTTGACACCTATTAAATCCATGACTGATTTTATCTTATTGGTAGAATCACGATATTGATTAAAGATTATTATCTTGATGTCGGGCTTTTGGATAAGTTCCTCAGCCACAATCTTCTTTAGGGCGTGAATTTTTGGGTGTTCTTTGCCTGCGGCAAGCATTTCTTTTGTTTGAATAGAGGCTGACCTGAAATTAAGGTCTTTGACCAAATTCTGTACTGCCTTCACTTTGGTCTTGATGGCATCATCCTCGAGCTTTAGGAAATATTCCCACAACGGCTCAAGGCCTTGAGTCTCTATGAGCTCTAAGGCGTGCTGCAGTTTCAATGCCTCTGCCAGCAGGCTAATGCTCCTGAGAATGCCAAAATCCCTTTCTCCGCTGCTCATCCTCGCGTACATGGCTTTCTGCAGTTCGAGAATAGCTGTCTTGCTGTAGCTAGAGACGCTGCCGTACATGTAACCAAGTTTTTTTATAGTTTCAAGCTTTTCCTCGAATGCATTCCTGAGGAACTTCCTTACCTGGTCGAATTCAGCAGGAAAATCCAGCTTGACCCACTCCACATCAATCTCCTTGATATAAGGTTGGACATCAGGATCATCGTGGGAGCGTATCTCAATCTCATCAATGAAAAGATTCTTGCAAACCTCATTTATCTTTTCCTGGTCAGCACCCGGAGAAGCAGTCAACCCCAATATCTTGGGGTGCTCTGCTTTTTTATGGTAATGCTTGGCTATGAAAGCATAGGAATATTCGCCAACAGCCCTGTGGGCTTCATCAAAAACAAGCAAGCTAACATCCTTCAGGCTGATTTTTTCGCTGATGATATCATTCTCCAAACCTTGAGGTGTGCTCACGATTATCTTGCTCTTCTGCCAAAGCTCTGCTCTCTTCGCAGGAGAGATCATGCCAGTGAAGAGCTGGACTTCATCCTCCTTTATTTCAAGGTGCTTTCTCATGGAGTTTACATGCTGGTCGCAAAGAGGTCTTGTAGGCGCCATGATGAGGACCTTACTGTTAGGATAATTAGTCAAGCGATTGGCTGCGAGAAGCACAGCTATGTTGGTCTTGCCCAGGCCCGTAGGTAATACAACTAAAACATTCTTCTTCACAGCGGTGCCAAGAATGGTCTGCTGGTACAGCCTCGGCTCAAAACCTCTTATCATGCTAAAAGGGCAGAAAGAGCAGGCTGTTTATATTGATTATGGATAAGAAAAATAGAATTTCGAAAAAACTCCGATTGGAAAAAATGAAAAAAGAAACAGAAAAATAAAAAAAAGAAAAAATATGAAAAGGCTTTATCTTCCTCTTGCCATCTTGGCTCTAGCGACGTTTCCTTTCTTGTCGATAAAGTAGAGCCAGCCTTTCTCTTTCTTGACGCCGATTTTGGCCACTACTTCTGGGCCCCCTTTGGGCTTTTTCCTGCCCCTTGCCATCTTGGCTCTAGCGACGTTTCCTTTCTTGTCAATGAAGTAAAGGTATCCCTTCTCCTTCTTGACATTAGCTTTTGCTACGATTTGTGCCATTAAAGGTCACCCCCTATTTTTTTTCCGACTATAGTTGGGATTTTATAAGATTAAATTATGTTCTTATTATTAAATGTTTTGGTTTTAGCGACGAAAGATTTAAAAACAGAAGAGTTCAGGCTCGAGAAAAAGGCTCTTTTTCTCTTTAGGCACCCAACAACATCTTATTTCATCTCAAACCTAGAATAGTAGACGACAGCAGTCGCTATGCCCAAGATGAGAGCGATGATATAAGAGAAAATGTTGAACAGCAGTATCATTACAGAGAAGAAGATCACTGTGGCGAACACCAGCACGTAGACCCATCTTGATGCAATCAGGATGTAGAGCCCTGTTGTTCCTCCTGCGAATTGCCTCAACTTCTCAAAAGTAGGGATAGGAAGTAGCGAGTAGACTGCTATCAATAGGTTGACTATTATCACTTCCCTGATGAACGAGCTCTCAGAAGCGATGAAGATGGGCGCGAGGAGCCCGACCACAATCAGGTTTGATAATGGCCCTGCAAAAGCTATCATACCTAAGTCCTTGTGCTTCACTCCTCCTCTGAAGATGCCCACTCTAAGTTTGGGCACAATCTGATAGAGCAGACTGCCTGTAAAAAATATGGGTAGGTAGCCATAGGTGAAAAAACAAAGAATCAGACTTATGAGCACGCCGTTCAGCCAAAATTTGTATTCTGAAGTATAGCCTAGCTTCAAGGCTGTGAGTTTTTGGGCTGAGAAATGAATGAGAAGGAATATGAATATCACGACGGCAGAAATGAAGAAATTAGTCAACCCTTCTCCCATGTTGAACTGATCGCCTTCACCCCACTTCCTAAAAACAAGGATGAAAGCAGCTACCAGCGTCGTGATGAGAAGATAGAACAACTCTTTTCCTGAATATCGAAAGCGAGTCTCGACTCTATTCATGAATTCTTGCATTATAAAGTCTTCTTTAGTTTTTTTCTTTATATAAGTTTCTCTTTGCAGGAGGTTGCTCTGAGATAAATGCTTTTTTTACCTGAGCCAACATCTCTTCTTCATGGCCTGCACCTATCACCGCCATTAGTTTCTGGTCAGGATAATTAAGCATTAGGGCGTGCAATTTGAGAGCCATGAAATGATTTCTTTCCTCCACCAGTGCCTTGTGAATCCCAGGATACCTCTTCTTCAATATTCCCAAGAGCTTTTTTATCAGCTCTCGCTCAGGCACTTCTCTAAGATTGATTTTCATCTTTTGGGCAAAAGGAGCAGAAAAAAGGTCAACGAAAAAATGCCATCTATCCTTCCATGTTATTGACTTGGAAAGCCTTGCGAGAGTGACTCTGACATCCCTGTCAATCAAAGCTATTTTCTTGCTGTTTCTCTGGGCTAGATGAACTGCGTGAAGCATATCGCTACCGGGCTTTATGCCCACCACATCTCCAAGCTTTTGCTGAACAATGCTTCCTATGACTGCAAAAAGATAACCTTTCAATCCCAGTTGAGGGATGAGCCTGGGAGAATAGCTGGGCTTGTTGCCAGATAGGAGACCAAAAAGTCTGTCCCGGTCCAGCTCAACTGCAACTATATCAGGATTCTCTTTTAAAAAAGTCTTTTCTATCTCCTTTAGTGAGCCCTCAGCTATATGGGAAGTGCCTATGATGGTTAGATTCTTATATTTGAACATATGAACAAGAGATTAAGCAGGATATTAAATATATTATGTATAGTATTGCTTTATTTTTTTTCCTTTCTTTATCTCACCGAAAGGATTGCCGAACTGCTTGATGTTGCTTCTCATGACCTTATCGGCAGCAGGCTCCAGACCAGAATCTGCTAGTCGCCTTCTGATTTCTAAGCAATTCAAATCAACCTTCGCAGGGCAGCCTTGCAAACAGGTGCTGCACTCAGTGCAGATGAAAAATATTTCATTAAGGCTTTTCTTCTTCGCTAAGAAAGCCTTGAACCTTGGGCCTGCAGACTCTTTCTGTAGCACAAAATAAATAGGACAGTCAAGATTGCATATGCCACATAGGTTGCAATTCTCCACATCCTGATTTTTGTTATCCATCAATACACATCCTTTATGCTCTTCTTGGCCTGAATATGGCTCTGTCTCATCTGTAATCCAGGATTTTGCCTGGACTCAAGATGTTGTTGTAATCATATTCGTCTTTGAGCTTGATGAATTCCTTTTTTTTCTCCGGTGTCAGGAAATCTTTGTTTTTGAGCCCAAAGCCAAAAACATTTCCCAATGTTCCATCTATTCTTTTCACGAATGAGCGAAAAGTCTCCAGCAAGTCCTTATCTTTTTTCTGAAAATAAGCATAAAACACTCCTAGGCCTATATGCCCGTGAAGCCTCACATCATGCTTCTCGCACCATTCAATCAGGTCATAGCTTTTTTCCAGGCTCACAGTCGGGTCTTCCAAATAATAATATCCTTGGCTTCTTATGGCTGAGTGAACTGAGTCGAGTCTGTCAAGCATAGCCTTTACGTCCTGCACTGTCCTTATCTTACCTTTCAACACATTATAGGCTACGAAAAGAGTATAGGTTGGCTCAAAGCTCAATTCCTGGCTTGTTTTCTTATCAATGAATTCCAGGGAAAAAACCTCTTTGTCTCTTTTCAAATTTCTGGCCTGACCTAGCAGCTCAGAGAGCTGGTTTGAGCTGAAGATATCGACTGAAAGAGATGGTAAATCAGCTATTCTTAATTTGGCTTTGGTTATGAAGCCAGAAACCCCTTCTCTTCCAACAACTAGCTCTTTTTTTCGAGTATTGAAAGCTTTGCCTGTGCCATCTGCGAATTCAACCTCTTCCACCCAAGCATCCATCCTCCCGACACTCTGGCTTTCCTTGCTCACGCAATTGAGGGAAACCATTCCTCCAATAGTCTGATCAGGATTCAGAGGGACAAGGGGAAATTGAACATTCAGTGCCCTAAGAGCGAGGTTCAAATCATATATCCTGATGCCTGCTTCCACCTCGATGAGCTTATTCTTAAGGTCGAGCTTGAGGACCTTGTTCATGCGCTCAGAAGAAAGAACAATTGCATTCTCTGCTATGCAACCGTCTGTCAGGCTTGTTCCTGAGCCACGCGAGACTACTGGAGTCCTGCCTTGATTTGCAAAGAGAAGCACTCTTCTCACCTGCTCCAGGTTTTTGGGCCAGATTATTGTGCTTGGTTTCAAGTGGATATCAGAGCAGCAAAAACCATATGCCTCTAAATCAAGAGGGTTTTCTGAAACATTCTCTGTTCCGACCATGTTTGCGAAGCGCTTATTCATATCCGATAACTCTTATTTGATTGACTCTGATGGGTTTACTCTGTTTTTTCTGTTTTTTCTATTGTTTCAATCTCTTTTTTCTTCTTTTTTCTTTTATCTCATGCATCTTGCATGTCTTGGTGCTCCACAAGGAGTTCTCCCAGTTCCAAGATGCATTTTTTGTTCTCAGCATTCTCCTTAAAATGAGCATAGCAATAGGGGCATGAAACAACTATCTTCTTGGCACCTAGCTGTTGAAGCCTTTCTTTGGCTAGCTTGTTTGCGAGTTCAGGATAGTTCTGCTTGACACCACCACCGGCTCCACAGCAAAAAGTCTTTTCCTTTGTCTTGGCAGGCTCTATTGGCTTGAAACCAGTCTGCCTGATCAGAGCTCTGGGTTCGCTGACAAGGTTATACTGCCTTGCCAATATACAAGAATCGTGGTAAGCTACTTCTTCCTTGTGCTTGAAGGTGACTTTGTGCTTTTGAGCAGCCAATGTCTGCGTGATGTGCTCTGCTTCAATGCCATAGTGTTTTCTGAAGACCTGAAGACAATGAGGACAGTTGGTTATTATCTTGCTGATGTTATTTTTTCGCAAGATCTCGAGGTTTTTGAGTTTTATTTCTTCAAAGTCCTGAAAATAGCCTGCATTTAGAAGAGGAGAACCACAGCAAGAGAGCTCTTCCAGTATCACAAAATTGATTCCGAAATCAGACAAGATGGCTTTGTAATTCTTAAATAAATCAGGCAGCCCATAGGCAGTCATGCAACCAGGATAATAAAGAGCTTTTCCTCCTGCAATGCCTGATATTCTGGATTTTATTGTGTTTAAAAGATTGACCATTGTGTTTGTTCTACAATTAAAGAATAAAAGCCTGATTTAATAAATCTTATTCTTTTTTCATATTTATTATCCTTTTAATCAGAAAATGACGTGTTTCTGCCAAGAACAGACCTAAAACAAGAATGAAAAAACCCTGGAAGACCTCAAGAAAAATGAGGCCTTCCTGGGAAAAGAGGTGAGTGAAAATAAAATTTTAAAACTTAAATTTTAATTAAAAAACAAAAATGGCTCAAAGCTGGCATTGCTCAAACGCCTTGCCTAAAGTCTCTGCAAAAATAGGCGTGTTGACCCACACAGCCGTATCATAGGAAGGATGCACTTTTGAATCATCCAAAAGCATGAAGGCCAGCTCCTTATTGTCTATTATGCAGAACCTGCCATTGAAACCCTTGACGTTTTTTATTTCAGCAAATTCCTTAAGCTCATCGACGACATCCTTGGACTTATTGGTCAAAGCAGAAAGGATTTTGATGCTGACTCCTTTTTCGCTCGCTTTCTTCATGACTTTTCCGAAATGCTTATGCTTCCTTATCAAGCCGTCTTCAGTTGTCATGAGAACAACGGACTTCTTGGCGTTTTTTATCATGGTAGAAAGATGGTTATATATCTGGTTCCTGCCTTTTATGATGCCTGTCAGGTCAAACGGGTTAATCATGTCAATTCCTTGGGTGTGAAGCAAATTTAACTCTTTAAGAAGGTCAGAACCCTTGAGTTGCTCCATGTTGGTTGTCCTTTCCTGGGCCTGCAGGGTTATCCTCTTCTTAACTCTCTCCACGACTTCCTCTGGAGCCAAGGCAATATATTTTATCGGCTTGCCTATCTTCATGATAATGAAGCCCTTCTTCTCAAGGCTTTCAAGAATGTCGTAGCTCCTGCTTCTGGGCACACAGGCGATGTCGCTTAGTTCTCCTGCGGTTGAAACCCCTCTTGAAAGAAGAGCTGTCCATATCTTTGCCTCATAACTGTTTAGACCAAAATCCTTGATCTTCTTTAAAAAAGATTCTTGAACAATCATGTATTTCCTCCTCCAAAACAAGTTTCACTTCTATTTTTTCCGAAACATCGTCTATAAATGAAATATAACTATTGTCTAGTGAAGAAAGAAGGAAGCCAGATTTATTTATAAAGCTTTCGATTTTGTTATTATTCCGGAGTGATAAAACAAAACGTGTCTGGAGCGGGAAGTACCCCTCCCCTTGATTTCTTATCGAAAAAAACAAATCGGGCCTGAGATGATATGAATTTTGATAAAAGTGGTTGAAAGAAGTATATGTGTGGTTTGGAACCAACATGTCGTTGTCGTGTGGTTTTGCTTTTTTGTACCAAAAAAACTCTGCTTTTCACACGAATAACTCCACACATACAAACAATTCTATAATTGATAAATAAGAAGTTAATGAAAAATAAATAAAACACACATAATAAAATACATAATATGATATAACACATAACATAATATGTGATGTGATATTATAATATGTAATATAAGATATGTAATATAAGATATATAATATAAGATATAAAATATAACATAAATATTTCTATATAGAAAATAATATGATAAAGCAGAAAAAAAGGAAAAAGAAAAAGAAGAACAAAAAATCACAAAACCTTGTGTTTTTCAAGACAAAAAATATTATCAAAAAGCCGAGCATGATACCAGGTGCTTTAGTTTGTAGATGTTGGCTCGACTTTTTGTTATTATGCTTAATGTTTATGCTTCTTTTAATCAGCTCTTGTTAATTGGTTTAATCTTCTCTGGACTAACTCTTTATATTTCTTTATCTTTTTCGTTATACCACCATTTTTTATATGATAAAGTTCCATATGAAGCAAAGGAGAGGGGGTGTGATTTCGTTATGTGTTTTTAATTATATATATTAAATTCTATATTCTATAGGAAAACAATCTTTATAAACCTCTGCTTCTTCTGGAACTTTTATGAATAAGGACATCAACAACATTTTCGAACAATTTCTCCAAAAAGAGTCCTTATTCAAGGAGAAAAAAGCACTTCAGTCCTCTTACATTCCTGACGAGGTCAGGCACAGAGATAATCCTATTACACAGATAGCCAACATGCTCGCTCCCGCTCTAAGAATGGAAAAACCATCCAATATCTTTATTTATGGCAAGACAGGGACTGGCAAGACCCTTTCTGTGCGCTACCTGGCAGAACAAATGCTCACTTTGGCTGATAATAAAAAAATTCCTCTCAAAATAGTATATCTTAATTGCAAGCTAAAGAAAATAGCTGACACTGAGTATAGACTGATAGCTCAGTTGGCAAGAGAATTCGGAAAAGAGATACCCTCCACAGGATTACCTACAGACGAAGTTTACAACATTTTTTTCAGGACTTTGGATGAAGAGAAAGGAATAATCATCCTGGTTCTGGATGAAGTCGATAGTTTGGTGGAAAAAGCAGGAGACGAACTCATATACAATCTGACTAGAGTCAACACAGAGCTAAAACAAGCTCAAGTCAGTTTCATAGGGATAAGCAACAACCTAGTGTTCTCCAATAACCTCGACCCAAGAGTCAGGAGCTCATTGAGCGAGGAAGAAGTGGTTTTTCCGCCCTACAATGCCATCCAGCTCCAAGACATCTTGAAAAGAAGAGCAGGGGAGGCATTCAAGGAAGGAGTGTTAGAGGACGGTGTTATCCAGAAATGCGCAGCCTATGCTGCTCGAGAGCACGGAGATGCCAGGAGAGCCATAGACTTATTAAGAGTAGCAGGCGAGCTTGCAGAAAGGAAAGGTGAGACTAAAGTATCTATGAAGGCAGTGGATGAGGCAGAAGACGCCATTGAACGGGACAAAGTGATAGAGACAGTGAAAAACCAGCCAAAGCAATTCCAAGCCGCTCTTTATACTATCATTCTCAATAAGAATGCTGCGAAGAACAAAATCGTGGAGACAGGAGAGGTCTATGACACTTATAGGGAGCTGTGCGGGAAGGTCGGCCTAAGGCCTCTCACCCAGCGAAGGGTGTCTGATATTGTGGGTGAGCTGGACATGCTAGGCATAATAAATGCAAAAGTCATATCAAAAGGTCGATTCGGCAGGACCAGGGAGATCAGTATG
This sequence comes from Candidatus Nanoarchaeia archaeon, assembly GCA_041479965.1. Taxonomy (GTDB): domain Archaea; phylum Nanobdellota; class Nanobdellia; order Woesearchaeales; family SM23-78; genus SM23-78. Next base: position 41,688 of record JBGOZE010000001.1, read on the forward strand.
CTCTTACCAGCTTCTATTGAGCAAAAAATCAAAAAAATCCTGGAAGACGATCTTTTTGGCTAGGAAACTCGTGTGTAAATCGTGCGTAAAATGAATGTCGTAAGTGCTCTTTTAGAAAAAGGAATTCTTGTCAGCCCTGAAATAGCAGGAAACCCATTATTATTAGAAAAAATCTTGAGGCTAAAAGACGAGGATTTCGAAGGAGTGATGATTGTTGACAGCTCATTCTTAGAGTCAAAAGGGATTATTGCAGACCAATTTTTTGAGAATGCCGATGAAGAAAAAAATATGCAGGGAAAAAATGAGCCGACAAGCGAATTAACCAAAGAAAAAGCTCTTTCTAAGGTTCAGGTCTTGTTTTCCTACAACAGAGAGCCTGGCAAAATAACAGTGAGTGACTTCGTAGCCTATTTTAACCGGAGATTTGAATCCTTGTCTGCCCTTCTAAGACAAAGGTCAGAGATGCAGAAAGTCACAAGTATCAACAGGGTAAAAGGAAAAGCAGGCAGGGAATACGTGGCAATAATGGGCTTGGTATTTGGTAAATCCGTGACCAAGAATAACAATGTTCTTATTACTCTCGAGGATCCAACCGGGAAGATTAATGTGTTGGTCAGTAATAAGAAAAAAGAGCTCATGGAGCTAAGCAAGGAGATAGTGCTGGATGAGCTCATCGGAGTCGAAGGAGTGATGGCGGGCAATTTTGTGCTCGCAAACCAGATAATAATTCCGGATGTTCCCTTGCTCAAGGAGCTGAAGAAGAGCCCAGAAGAGGAATACTTGGCAATGATAGGAGACCATCATTTTGGTTCAAAGAACTTCCTGAAAAAGGAATTCGATGAATTCATAGAGTGGATCAACCAAAGAAAAGGCAGCAAAGAGCAGAAAGACATTGCAAGCAAAATCAGGTATTTAGTAATCATCGGAGATTTGGTCGAGGGTATAGGAATATATCCTGGGCAGGAAGAGGACCTGGAGATTAAGGACATAAAAGAGCAGTACGATATTTTTGCTGATTATCTAAAAAGAATTCCCTCCTACATATCTATCATTATCTGTCCAGGCAATCACGATGTTGGCAGGATATCTGAGCCACAGCCTCCATTGCTGCACAAATATGCCGGGAGCCTAAGGCTCCCTAATGTTTTTCTTTTGAGCAACCCCTCCATGATAAACATAGGTGCGACAGATGTTTTTTCAGGATTTGATCTTCTATTATATCACGGTTATTCTTTGATTTATTATGCTGATCATGTAGACACCATAAGACAGAAAGGAGGTCAGAAGAGACCGGACTTGTTGATGAAGCTTCTCTTGCAGATGCGCCATCTGGCCCCGACCCACACCTCTAACCTTTACACTCCAGACCCGAGCTTCGATCCTCTTTTCATCAATAAAATACCCGACTTCTTTATCACAGGTCACATCCATCGTGTAAGTATGAGCAACTACAAGAACATCACCATGGTCAACTGCTCGTGCTGGTCCGACATATCAGAGGACCAAGAGAAAAGAGGCCTTCAGCCTCAGCCAGCCAGAGTACCTCTGGTCAACCTGAAGACGAGGGATATGAAAGTCATCAATTTCTTCAGGGAAGAAAAAGCCGAAGAAAAAGCAGAGAAAGATGGAAAAGAAGAGGAAGCTGGATTGAAAGAGGACAAACAAGAAAAAGCACAGAATGTGAGGCTCTTAGTCTAGAATCAAAATAAGCTATATAGAAATAAGATGAGTGACATAAAAAAATACTTTGAGGAACTGGAAAAAGAGACTCTCGAGGCTTATAAGATAGCTTCCAAGGCAAGAAGTAAAGGATATGATCCCGCTACAAAGCCTGAAATCGTGCTTGCCAAGAATCTTGCTGAGAGAGTCATCGGCTTGATAACTGTTGTTGCTCCTCAGCTTCAGAATTCAAGCGCCATCAAGAGGGTGGAAGATCTTGAGAAACAATACGGCGTGTTGGATTGGAGAGTGGCATTTCAGATAGCCCTGGAGATTGCCCAGGAAAAATTCTGTAAATTCTCAGACAAGAGAGAAGCCATGGAAGTAGGCATAAGGGCAGGATTCGCCTATGTAACCCTCGGCGCAGTATCTGCTCCGCTAGAAGGTTTCACTAAGCTGGAGCTGAAGAAAAGGAACGATGGGCAAGGAGAGTATTTTTGCCTTAATTTTTCAGGGCCGATAAGGGCAGCAGGAGGAACCGCAGCTTCAGTATGCGTGCTTATAGGAGATTATGTCAGGAAGAAGATGGGCTATGCGGCCTATGACCCTGATGAAAAAGAGATTAAGAGATGTCATGCAGAGATATCTGATTATCATGAGTTTGTCACCAACCTGCAATATTTTCCCTCTCACGAGGAGACTGATTTCATGCTCGCCCATATGCCTGTGGAGATATCAGGAGATCCTTCTGAGGATTTTGAGATATCTAACGTGAACCTAAAAGACTTACCAAGGGTAGGCACCAACAGGATTAGGAGCGGCTATTGCCTCCTCTTCAGTGGTTGCCTCCCTCTGAAGGCACCCAAGGTTTGGGCTAAGCTAAGCAAATGGGGAGCAGAAATGGACCTTAATCATTGGGCATTCCTAGATGAGTTCTTGAAGATTCAGAAATCAGTGAAAGCAAGAGAAGACCCGGACAAGAAAAAAGATGAGAAGGAAGATGCAAAGAAAGACAGTGCCAAGATAAAGCCTGACTTCACTTTCATCTCTGACTTAGTTGCTGGCAGGCCAGTCTTTAGCCATCCTCTTGCTAACGGAGGTTTTCGGTTGAGATATGGCAGGTCCAGGACTTCTGGCTATTCTGCGCAAAGCATCCACCCCGCCACAATGCGGGTGCTGGATGACTTCATCGCAATCGGTACCCAGATAAAGGTTGAGCGCCCAGGAAAAGCAGCTGCTTTCACTTCATGCGACACAATTGATGGTCCTATCGTGAAGCTGAAGGACGGGTCTGTGATTAATGTTGAGTCTGAGAAGCAAGCCAAGCAAATAAGGCCTGACATCGAGGAGATTATCTATTTGGGAGACCTGCTCATCAATTATGGCGACTTCTTTGATAGAGCCCATATGCTTGTGCCTGCCGGCTATGTTCCTGAAGAATGGACTCTTGAGCTCGAGAAGGCATGCATCGACCTTTTCGGCACCTTTGACTATGAGAAGATAGGTGAGTTAGTGGACATCAACAAGGAAAAATTAGAAGTCCTTTTCGCAAAACCCTTGACAACCAAGATATCCTTTGACGCAGCCTTCCAGATAAGCAAGAGGTTGAGAGTCTCACTCCATCCTCAGCACATCTTTTTCTGGAACAGCCTCACTCCCTTGCAATTGGTCGGGCTCCTTAATTGGATGGGAGAAAAAGCAGATTTGGTGAAGGAAGAGACGCTTATCAAGATAGTGATTCCAAAAGCAGAGGAAAAAAGATATCTCGAGCTCATAGGGCTTCCCCACACCTTTATCAACAAGGAGTTCGTGGTGATTGAAAAAGAGACTGCAAAAGCTTTGCTAGGAAATCTAGGCATAAAAGAGAAAGCTGATTTCAAGAAGAAACAGGCTTTGTTAGAAGAGCAGATAAAATCCCGAAAAGAAAAAGATAAGACCACCTTAGAATTAATTAATTGCATCTGTGAAGTAGAGCTCAGGGACAAATGCGGGACTTTCATAGGTGGCAGGATGGGCAGGCCAGAAAAAGCCAAGATGCGAAAGCTCACAGGAAGCCCTCACATGCTCTTTCCAGTGGGAAAGGAAGGAGGCAAGTTCAGGTCGATACAATCAGCTCTGGAAAAAGGGTTCATAACCGCTCAGTTCGCACCTCATTATTGCAAGCGTTGCAAGAGAGAGACTGTTTTCAGTATGTGCGAGATTTGTGACAAGCCAACAGAAAAATTGAGCTTCTGCAAAGAATGCGGCTTGATAAAGGATTGTCCTCATGAACATAAACCTTATAAGACCATGGCCTTTAATGTGAATGAAAGCCTGAATCATATACTCAAGAAATTGAACACTAACATCTTTCCAGACCTGATTAAGGGAGTGAAAGGCACAAGCAACAAAGAGCACATTCCTGAACATCTGGCCAAAGGCATCCTGCGAGCTAAACATAGGATTTATGTCAATAAAGATGGAACCGTAAGATATGACTGCTCTGAAATCCCTCTGACTCATTTCAAGCCAAAAGAAATGGGCACCAGTGTCGAGAAGCTCAAAGCTCTAGGCTATTCCCATGACATAAACGGTGTAGAGCTAAAATCCGATGAGCAAGTGTTGGAGCTGAAACCCCAAGACCTTCTTCTTCCCTGTAGCCCTCAGTCACCTGAAGAGCCAGCAGACGAGGTGTTGTTCAGGATAGCATGCTTTGTTGACGAATTACTAGCCGCACTCTACGACATCAGACCGTATTATAATCTCAAGACCAAGACAGACTTGGTAGGTCATCTCGTAATAGGTCTCGCTCCCCACACGTCTGCAGGAATACTCTGCAGAATCATTGGTTTTTCAAAAACTCAAGGCTTTGTCGCTCATCCTTATGTTCATGCTGCCATGAGAAGAGACTGTGATGGAGATGAGGGTTGTATCATTCTCTTGATGGATGCTCTGCTCAACTTTTCAAAAAAATATCTTCCCGAGAGCAGAGGAAGCACCATGGACGCTCCTCTTGTTCTCACATATCTTCTTAATCCAAGAGAAGTGGACGACATGGTATTCAACATGGATATAGCATGGAAATACCCTCTAAAATTCTACGAGGCTTGCAGACAATACAAGCAGCCAAGCGAGATTAAGCTAAGGCAAGTGAAGCATTACCTAGGCATGCCTGGCCAATATGAAGGCATGGGCTTTACCCACGATACAGCAGACATCAATGAAGGGGTTCTTGTTTCTGCCTATAAGATGATTCCAAGCATGGAGGACAAGATCAAGGGTCAGATGGAGCTGGCAGAGAAAATAAGGGCTGTCAATGCCACTGATGTGGCAAGGCTGGTTATTGAGAAGCACTTAATGAAAGACACCAAAGGAAACCTGAGGAAATTCTCCCAGCAAGAATTCAGGTGCGTTGAGTGCAACGAGAAGTTCCGGCGACCTCCTCTTTCTGGCAAATGTGCTGAATGCAATGGCAAGCTGATATTTACAGTCTCAGAAGGATTTGTCGTCAAATACCTTGAGCTTAGCATGAAATTGGCAGAGAAATACAAGGTGCCGGTTTACCTGAGGCAGAGCCTAGAGCTGCTTAAGCAAAGAGTCGAGAGCGTGTTTGGCAAAGAAAAAGAAAGGCAAGAGATGCTTGGCGCTTGGCTCTCAGCATGAAAATTTTTGTTTTTTAAGCCTGAAATCATATCTTGGAATATACTGAATATCTTGCGCCGCAGGCTTGGCATTTGATGAAATACACTTCTCCTTCCTTGGTCATCTTGGTGTCGGGCTTCCCGCACTCCCTGCAAATCACGAAAGTGTCAGCGTACTGTTGAATTTTCTCATTGATACGACCAGCAGGAACCTTGGTTCCCAGAACAACGAACTGCTTCTTGATATCTCCAGGGGTAGCTAGCTCTTTAAGAATAAACTTAAGAACATGCTCAGGCTTTCTGCCGAAATGCTCAGCTATCTGGAGGAAATTGCTCAGCACAGTCTTATTGCCTTGGATGTGTCCTCTGGTCTTGGGCACTTCGAACCTCTCCCTCACCTGGGTGGTCTCAGGCAAAGCCTTTTTTCCTCGCTCCAGCAAAGCTTCGTATTCGTCCATTTTTGATTTCAAGAAAAAATTTGTATTATATAAAACTTTGTTTTGTCATAAATTGAGAATGTCCTTTTCTATTCCAAAAGGTTTATAAAGACAAAAACTGGGTAATAGAAGCATGGTCCTTGAGTCATTGGTTACTCCCTTCAAAGCAGAGCAGAGACCAGGAAGGCTTTTTTTCCTGGGAGTTCTTTTTGGCACAGCAGGTATCTTCCTGAGCTTGTGGGTTTTTAAATCTCAGGCGACAATGATAATGGTGTTCTTCACCGCGATGGCAGCTCTGCCTCTTATTTACAACACAATAATCATGGAAGAAGAAAAGGACCTTGAAGGCATGGAAGAGAAATGGCTATTAAAAGAGCATAGCAAAGCCTTGAAAGTCTTCATGTACATCTTTTTAGGCGCTACAGTCGCCTATGCCTCTTGGTATGTCATGCTATCTTCTGATGTTGTGAACACGCTCTTCCAAGCTCAAACCTCGACTATAAATGCCATCAACAGCAGGGTTACGGGTCATCTCAGCTTCAATGCTAACATAGGTTTTTTCTCCAAGATATTCCTAAATAATGTGAAGGTCCTTATCTTTTGCATCCTTTTCTCTTTCATCTACGGTTCAGGGGCAATCTTCATCCTGATGTGGAATGCGTCTGTCATCGGTACAGCTATAGGCAATTTCATGAGGAGTGAAATCTCAGGTATGGCTTACCTTATCGGATTTGATAAGATAGCCCATTACTTTCAGATAATCAGTCTCGGTCTGCTAAGATACACTCTTCACGGAGTCCCAGAGATACTAGCTTATTTCATCGGCGCGCTAGCAGGAGGAATCATAGGCATAGCGGTGATAAGGCATGACTTTGGTACCAGCAAATTTGAACACATTCTCTTAGACTCTGCCGACCTCCTTTTGCTCAGCCTCGGAGTGCTGTTCATTGCTGCTCTTCTCGAAGTATTTGTCACTCCCGCAATCTTTGGTTGAGCTCTCCTTATTGGAGCATTTCTTCAAGAAATCGAATCTGATCATTTCCTCTATTAAAGCACCTTGAGTTTACCTGGTTTGAGTTCAAATATCTCTCCTTCCTCAATGAGCTTTCTCACAAGTTCCTCTGCATTGGGAGCGCCACTCCTCTTGATGACTTCTTCAATGTCGGCTCCAGAGCCAGCATCCAAATCTCTTATGAATTCCATAATCTTCTGGGAATAGTTGACTCCATGCTCCTCCTCAACCACCATTCTTGCTTCTTTTTTCAAGGGTTTGGCTTTTTTCTTCAGAATCTCGAGCTGTAGTTGCCTAAAAGCACTCCATTTAGGATTGATTTTCCTTATGATTTCAGGCAACACATATTTTTGCTCATTATACACTCTCGGTCTTCCTATGACCATGACCAAATCACCAGCATCAACGTAAGAGAAAAGATCTCCTTCAAAGCTTCTCAGCAGGATTCTTCCGCTGCCATCATCAAGAATGACCCCTCCCGCAGGCTCCTTGCTCACAACCACTCCCATCACGTTGACTCTTGAGATGTTTCCTAAGTCTGTGGCCATATAGCTAGGATTCCAGCCTTCAGTCTTGACAAAGCTTCCTCTAAGCAAGTCATCAACCAGACATATCATTGCAGTCTCTCTCTTTATCTGTGCCATTACGAATTCCTCATCGTTCGCGTAATCGTTAGATTTTAGATATGATGCCGTGCCTAGGACTAAAGATGTCTCCAGTCCTTTTCAGCTTCTCGATTATTTCCTCTATCTTGTCCTTATCAACCCCTCTTATTTCTGCCTCTCTCAGTATGTCTTCGACAGGAAGCTCTTTACCTAAAACCTTTTCGAGCTCAGTGATGACTTCTCTCACAATCACTATATTGCTCCTCTGAGAAGAAGAAATTCCTGTTGTCAAGGTATCAATGTCAATCTTTCCGGTTTCAGGATCTAGGCCTATCTGAGAAAGACAGTAATGCAAGAGCTCAATAGCTTTCTGAGCATCTCTCTTGAGCACCTTATCACGCAACTCTGACCTGGCGCTCGCCTCGCTTAGCCTAACCAAGGCTTCAAGCTGTCTCGGGCTGATAGCTATGGTCCTTATAGCTTCTTTCTCTCCGACATTACGTATGCTGACAAAAAAGTCTTTTATCTCCTTAAGAGCAGCATCAGTCAATTTAGGATGGATTCTCCTTCTAGAATAGGAGACATACTTCTTTATCATGTCTGCATCAATTTCAACAGGCCCGCCTATGTCGCTCTGGTGCAGCTTTAAGATGAAACTTGCCATCTTCTCATCCTTTTCCTTGTCAGGCAAGTCTCTCACAGGAAAAATGAGATCAAAACGGTTGAGCAAGGTAGTAGGCAGTTCTATCTGCTTAGCAAGCATCTCATACGGGTCGAACCTGCCAAACTTAGGATTGGCAGCCGCAAGCACAGTTGTTTCGCACCTTAGGGTTGCTTGGATATTGGCTTTGTTAATAGTAATGGTCTGCTGCTCAAGGCCTTCGTGCATGGCTGCCTGGTCTTCAGGAGTCATCTTGTCAAGCTCATCAATGCAGCAGATGCCCTTATTGGCAAGCACCAGGGCTCCTGCTTCCAGTGCCCAGCCTCTCAAGAACTCATCCTTGACGACTGAAGCTGTTAGGCCTGCTCCCGTGGCTCCCTTTCCGCTGACATACCTACTCTTAGGAGCTACCTCGCTAACTCTTTTCAAAAGTTGAGACTTACCGCTACCAGGGTCACCTACAAGCAGTATGTGAATATCCCCTCTTGTCATATCACCCTTGCTTCTCTTTTTTGACACTCCGCCGAACATTTGGAGCAGGATAGCTTCCTTGACCTTGTCGTGGCCGTAAATGCTTGGAGCCAATGATGAGACTAGTTTTTCAAAGATCTTCTTATCTTCGCCTAATTGAAGAATCTTTTTCTCCTCCTCTTCGTTAATCACCAACTCATAAAAGTCTTCTTGCAGAGGCTCTACATTGTTGGCATCGCAGAAAAGATCAAAGCGAGTAGACTTGACACCGCCACTAGACTCAATAGGAATCTCCTTGATGACACCATTTACAGAAATCTTGCTTCCAGGATTAGTCCTCCTGTCGCTCATGGGACTGACCAAGTCGCTCTTGAGGAATATGTTAAGCCTTTTAGGCTGCTCCCCTCCTTCAAGATCGTCTGGAGATTCCTCAAGAACAATCTTCTGGGCGTCCACCAATTCCTTGGATATGAGCCGGAATTTGCCTCGCCTTCCGCAGCTGCACCTGCTAGGCTCCTTAAAAGCAGTGTCTAGTTGCAGCACTGTTATTATGTTACCACAGCTAGGGCATTCAAACCTTGCGCTGGTAACCTGAGGCCTTACGTCGCTTTTCTGCCTCACCAAGCCAGTCATCTCTAAGAGCTTGCCGATGTGATTGGCCCTGATATTCCTTACCTGTATCCTCTGAGAGGGAGGAAGGTTGAAGAAACGTGTCTTGAAATTCTTGGTGTTTCCCTCTATGTCGAAGCTATCAACTGCCAGCTCAACTGCCCTTATAACCTCTTCTGGACTTTCTAAGAGAAGCTCTGCAAGCTCAGGGTTGAACTCAGACAGCTTATTAAAGTCAATCTTCAGGAACTTTTCGCCCTTGCTCACCTGCCTAATCAGGTCCTTGTAATATTCTTGCTCTATGAGCTTGTAAAAAAGATTGATTTGCTCTGAAACATCCAACCTAACCACCCTTTTGCTTTAAACAAAAAAATAAAAATTTTAAGATTATCCTACTTGAGAGCTTTCAGTGTCTCCACAAGCTTGTCAAGAGCAGCATGCACTTCCTGCTCTGACTTGGTGCCTGTGCATACCACCTTACCATTGCTGAACAACAAGAAGGTGGCTTTAGCTTCCATGAGCTTATAGACTAAACCCGGGAACTGCTCTGGCTCGTATTCTGTGTTGTCAAGCTTCATGGCAAGGACATTAAGGTTAAGGTCCATGCCTATGCTGCCGCTGGCCACAATGTTCTGGATGTTTATCTTAGGCGTTATGGTTATCTTGATGCCTATCTTCTTGAGGCTCTCAATTATGCGCTCAATGCTCTCATGGACTTTCTCCATGCTCCTGGCTCCTGTGCATACCACCTTACCTGAACTGAATATCAAGGCTGAAGTTTTCGGATCCTTTATCCTGATCACCAAGCCAGGGAACTGTTCAGGATTATATTCTGTGTTGCTCAAAGTGGCTGCCATCTTCTCGAGCGGAATATCATGCTCCAGGCTTGTGGACACGACAATATTCACCACGCGAATATCTCTTGGTCCGGCATCCGCATATTTATTTGGAATGGCCTTTATGGTCGTGCTAATCGCTTTCTTTTTCTTCTCTGATTTCTTCGCCATTTTTTTGGCTTTTTGCGGCTTAGGTGCCTTCTTCGCTGGCGCTTTTCTCAGAATTTTCTTCTTTACTGCTTTTATCTTCTTCTTTGCCATAAGAATCCCCCTTTGTTCTCTTTTCAGTCGAGAGCTTTATAAACCCTTTTTAAACAGGAATAAAGAGGTCATTTATAAATACTTTCATCTTGAGATATAATAATAGGAATATAATCATGACAAAGCCTATTTAGGAAAACATAAGCCCCCATTATTTCTTTTGGAGAAGCGTTTTTTAAGGCTTATCAACACGTTAAACTGTGAAAAGAAAGCTTCTCTTCTCGGAACACCCCAACATTTCCTTTGGAGAAAAGCTCAAAATGAGCTTTTTGCTGTTTTTTCATCTGTTCATGCTTAAAAAGATTTATATATAAGCAAAGCAAGAAAAATGATAGGGGAAAAAGGAATAAGGGAGAAAATGTTCGATTGGATCAGGAAGAAGATTAAGTTGGAGCAGATGAACTCAGGACTCATCTCTGCGTTCACCAGGATAAAGGAAGACTTGGTGATGCAAAGAAAATTCTTAGAAGAGCTCTATGAGAATCATCATGGTTTTAGGAAGACCACCTCCCTCAATCATCAGAGGATCGCTGATTGGATAAAGCATTTTGACGGTTCCATAAGAAGGCTGGAGCAGGACCTGAAGGTTTTAGAGAAGCGAATCGACGAGGAGTTCGAGGCTTTGAGCACAGCTTCTCTCAATCTCTTCAAGGAAGCCTATGCCAAGAACATCAAGGACGCGGAGACTATCAAAAAGGAGATTTTGAAGGAAGTCGAGGTTTTTATGAATGAAACCCGGCAAAAACCCAAAGAAACTAATGTTACTAATGTTACTAACGTTAAATCTATAACACCAGACCCGTTTTTTGACTCCCTTTCCAATCCCGAGAAATGGCTTGTAGGAGTTTTGTTCAATGCAGAAACTCCCTTATCTTATTCTCAAATCGCAGAGCGTACGGGCAAGACCATGAACACCATTCGCGTCTATATGAACCAACTGAAATTCAAAGGTTTCATCGATGAAAGCTCTCTTCCTAATGGCATTAAACTTTTTAGCTTGAGGCATAAAGCTAAAGTTAAAAAACTTTACAACTTCTAAAAAAAATTCTTGCTGTTATAATGCGTTATAATGGGCGTTATAATGTGTTATAACTGTTATAACGCGTTATAACGGGGTTTTTAGCCAATTTATTTTTTGATTAAACAACAAAAATAAAAAACTTATTTTAAAAAGCAGATTTAAAAAAATTAAAATAAAAATTAATAAACACCAAGATCTTTCTTGAGAAAAATGATTCATCTGGTGCGCTACGCAGAGATTGCCCTCAAAGGCAACAATAGGTCTGAGTTCGAGAAAAAACTAGTTGCAAATATGAAAGCCGGTCTCAAAGCCACAGGTTTGGATGTGCAAATAAAACGTTTGGGCGGAAGATTTCTTTTGCACTCAGACCAAGAAGTTGATTTGCGCAGGGTTTTCGGGATAGTCAGCTATAGCCCTTGTATGAGAGTCAAGGCTGATTTACAGGATATCTGCTCTGAAGCCCTCCAGTTGGCAGAGCAACATAAGAAGGGAAATAAAACTTCTACATTCAGGATAAGCTCTAGAAGGCTGACCAAGGACTTTCCTTTGTCATCTGTTGAGCTTAATAGTAGGATAGGAGCTTTTATTGCTGAGAAGACAGGCTTCAAGGTAGATTTAAGCAATCCTGAGCTTGACATAGGCATTGAGCTTATTGGCTCTGATGCTTTTTTGTTCACAAAAACCATTGGTTGCTTCGGAGGCTTGCCTGTAGGCATAGAAGGTAAGGTGTTGGCAGTAATATCTGACCTCAAGTCTGTCCTTGCAGCCCTTCTTATGATGAAAAGGGGCTGCGCGATTGAAGTGGCTAGCTTTTCTGAAATTTCTGCTCGAGAACTCTCCTTTCTTCAGGCATTCTGTCCTTATAAATTAGTCTTGCATTGCATAAAAGACGCATCTGAATTAAATGAGATTGCCATGAAGTTAGGATGCAAAGCCCTGGTTGTCGGTGATACTCTTCATGACTTCTCTGCTCACCCTATTAATATCCTTATATTGAGGCCTTTGATCGCTTTTTCTGATTCAGATATTGATGCAGAGCTCGATAAGTTCAGGAAAGCATGTTGTTGATGCGCGCCGCATCTCTCTTGTTTCTCTTAAAATATCGTTAAATTTAAATATCTCTCAGGTTATTGGTATCTTTTAGGGAAAGGCAGGTGGGTTTTGTTGAAAAAGAAAAATCTCTTCATAAGTTCGCTTCTACTTGTCGTTATTTTTATTTTTTGCTTGCCAGGAGTATCTCCGAACTGTTTCATGCAAAGTTCTCAGCTTATTAACTGCTGTGCAGACGCGAATGCGGCCCAATTGGATGATCGTTCTTTCAAGAGGGAATATCGTACTTCTACCTCTTACACTGCTGTTGAAACAGGAGCAGGAGACCATTGTCAAGCTTTCAACATATCCCAGAACGGAACTTGTTATAACAAGGAAGCTAGTAAATACACTTATGATTATTGCATTGATTCATCTCATGTTGTGGAGTGTTTCCTTATTGGTAGATATGGTCTTTTAAATGATCAGGAAGATTACAGCGTCACAACGACTAGCTATGGTTTTCCTAATGGCATTCCTTGTCCTCCCAATTACCTTTGTCCAAAAGGAGGCAAGTCTTGTGTTCCCAAGAAAAGATGTGCTATTGATTCTGACTGTAGTTCTTGCATGAGCTGCAACAATGGCTATTGTAGTTATAATAACAGCAAAAGTTGCACCGGCTGCTCTGGTGGAGAATGCATGTGTACTTGGGGCGTCTGTGAAAACGCTGCTTGTACTGCCTCAAGGCTTAACAGTTTTGATTGCACGCAATGCACTGATTTGTCTGGAGATTGTGGCAGGTGCTGTGAAGAAAGGGATGTAACAGCTAGATGTGTTAGGGAAACGAGTTGCGTTGGCGGTGAGGCTCCCCTTTCTGAATGTGGCGGTTCTTGTGAGTTTGGAATGGTTTGCTGTGAACAATCGACGTTTAGGGGTTTTATAAAAAAAACTTGCGACGATGTAATCTCTTCTGCGTGTGGCACGTGCTGCCCTCATGTTACCATCCCTTGCGAGGACAGGACTCAAGGCCAGTGCTCTATTGAGACTACTCAATGCTCTTGGTGCAGTGATGAAGTCACTTCTAGTTGTGTGAACATCACTTCTAGCAATTCTTTCTGTGGCAGCTGCACTAATGCTTGTGGAGAGGATTATGTTTGCACGAACAGGGCTTGTGTGTTCTCTCCTCCTGAATGCGGCAACAGGGAGAATCAGGGTAATTGCACGCAATATGCTGCTACTGATGATTGTGAATGGTGCCCTGTTCCTACTGGGACTAATACTGGTGATTTCTCCAATTATCCTTACTTTATGCCCGGTCAGGAAGAAGATATGTCCTCTGTCTGTGTAAATACCTCTTTTGACCCATTGAATTGTGGGGGCTGTGGGTTTGATGCTACTCCCGGAGGCTTCTGCACTGCTTCGGCGCCTTTCTGTAATAATGGAGTTTGCGCTTCAGGAACTGCTGTTAGTGTTTCTACATATGTAAATGCTTTGCACTCAGCCTTCCCCGTGTCTGTGAATGAATTCTATTCTCCTTATCCTGTCCTGACCGATGCTCAGGGCGGTGAGAAAGCCGATTTTGCATCTGTTAATTATGCTTATGCTGTTAGTGATGCAGACTCTTATGCTGCTGCCTGCACCTTTGCTGGTGGCACTTGGACTGCTGGCGCAGGCTGCTGTGGTGACAATAAATGTCGTTCTTCTGGCAGCAGCTTCTGCCAAGTAGATAAAATATGCGATGGCACTAGCTGGCATACTGCCTCTCAAAATATCGGAGAGGTTTTCAGGCCATCAAGTTGCTTCAACACCTTTCCCATAGCGAACATAAATGGAGAATTTGTAAAATGCATTGACACGGGGTCATATGATTCTTATGTTAGCAAAGTTAGCCAGAGCAATATCAATGGCTGTGTCCAGACAGGAGCTACAGGAGCTAATGAAGGTCTGGCCATGTCTGCTACAGGCAGCTTGCAGTATTCTTGCCCTGCTGGTTATTATGTCAACAGTGTAGTGGTATCGTCTGGTTCTTGTGCTTTGCAGAGTATAACTGCTACAACTTCCGGCTACCTTGTCTGCCTGCCGAGCCAGTCCACCAGGCCCATGGGCTTTGCTAGCATCTTAGCCAACACTCCCACTCTCTCATTCCAACAATCATACTCTTCATGTCCCGCTCCGATTAGTTCTTGGAAGAACTCTACTGGCGGTGAAATCATAGCCCAGGAACAAGCATTTATCCCTTGCCCAGGCATGAAGACTGTCGAGAATGCATTGCCTTCAGGAACCCAATTCTCTCTTGCCTTGACTGGCTTGAGCGGTGATCGCTCTTACACTGCAGCTTTCTGCGCTCAGGGTATAAGCACGCAACAGGATAGTGGCGAGACAGGACTTTATGCACTTGATTTCGTAAGGAGTGATGGCACTATTATGGGTGCTGTGAATGGCCATAGCTATGCTTGTTTTACTCCTGCTGGAAGCGCCGCCCAGATTGCTGTATGCTGCGGTAATGATGCTGCTTGCTTGTCTAATCCTCTCGTCCGTGCAACTGGTAGTGGAGGGATGACTTACTCTACTGGTCAATTCATTACTGTTTCCGGCGATAGAAGGTTCTGCACATCTGGTGGTGCGTGGAGTGATGATTTAGATTCTCCCGGATTACAGGATATGTGTACCAGCGCTGGTAAGAGTGCCACAGGAAATTATTGCTGCTCAGAGGCTGATGATGTCAGGGCAGGAGGGGTTAATGAGTCTTACAATGATTTGAACAGTCCTACTGGTGCTTGCCTCAAGGGAACCTTCCAAAACAACAATAGAACAGTTCGTTACAATAATCAAGATTACGCGAACATCTATGTTAAGAACGGAACTTTCTACGGCTGCGGCTTCAGTGCAACCTTTAATCCCGAAACAACCGGCATCTGCTCTTTGGATGCCAATGGTCGCTTACGCCAAACTTGCCTGGAAAGCATTCAGAATTGGCCCAACCCAGGCTCAACCGCTACGCCTTCCCCAGCACAGGCTCTTGTCCAGAGGTCTAACTTCTGTACGATCATCAAATCATCAACCGAGGAGAGGTATTGTGCTTTTGACAATACTTGGACATCCACAGGAGGCAGAGACCTTTCTGTCGCTTCCATTGTGCCTGCTCCTTTGATGGCTTTCCTTTTATCCTCAAATCCTGGTTTGGTTGACCGCGGTTGTTGCCAGCCTGGTGAATGTTGGAACCCTGCCGCTGGCCAATGCATAGCTTCTCAGAGCGGAGCAGGCCAAGGAACCTATGATTATGCGTTGCCTGATGGGTCTGCTCTTTATAGATGTGTCAATGGGGCTTGGCAGAATATCATGAGCATGGCTAAGAAGGCTCCTTATACTTGCGAGATTGGCTATTGCCCTCGAACATATGATTGTCTCTATGACCCTCGCGGAAATGTTTACGATGACTACAATGTCAGCGGCACTCCTCAATGCCTCGCCAACGGCCAGTTCAAGGGTGATTATCTCTGTGAGAACGGTGTTTGGACTAGCAGGACCAAGAAACTTGCCTTGAAGATGATATCTATGGTGCCTCATAGCTCCTCTGAAGGATATTTCACTCAGCCTTTCACACTTATGTGCTCTCTCGCACCTGAAGTGCTTGTGAGTGAGGACTCCAAGAGGGTTGTGAGAAACTCTGGTTTCCAGAACCCAGGAAGTACTAACTCTTATTGTGTTCTTGAATTTGATGATAACAGAATAATCGGCGCTACTCTCAATCAGAACCTTACCAGCCTTCCGGGCACTGATTTCATGTATTCTCTTGAGTACAGCTTTTTGAGGGTTTATCCCAATGCCACTACCAGGTTCTCGCACACTTGCACTCCTTCAACAACTAACTTTGCCAGATGCATCAATAATCCCTTGTTAAAGCTATATTATGACAACACCTTTAAGATGGCTATTTTCAGTGCTCAGGATTTCAATTCATATATGTCTACGGGGCTTGGAGATGCTGTATGTACTGCCATCACTAATTCCTGGCTATCATGGCTCAACTGGCTCTGCGTGCCTCCTTCCCAGCTCGAGGAGAACCTGAAAAACCGCCAGCTTTTCAACAGGGTGTATGTTTCGCGCCAACATAGAGTAGATGCTTATGGCCAGCCCTTGACTAGCTTCTCAGAAATATTCGGAGTGGCTGAAGGGAATTGTGATGCAGATACCCAGGCTTTTGCCCAGATGTATTCATTCAATTACACGGGCTTACCATCCACTACAGACCTAAACTACCTTTTTGATTTCACAGAGGCTGAGGATAAGACCATCTCGCATTATCCTTTGAATAACAACCTGTTCAATATTTACCTGAAGAACCCGACGAACGAGAATACCTGGGTTGCTCTTACACTTCTAAGGAACACAGGACAGAAGTAAGAAGCATAAAAATCAGCAACAGCTCAGTGAGCGCTCGCTGCAGCACTACATCGGGGGATGGCTTTGCTTCATGATTATTTTTTTGTATCAAAAACCATATTTTTTGACTCGAGGTGATAATCCATGAGAAAAACAGCTTATGCAGGCCAATTCTATCCTCAAAGTGTCAGTGCCTTGAACAAGATGCTGGAAGAATGCTTCACAGCAAAACTCGGGCCGAGAGCATTGCCAAGCAAGCCTAAACAGGATGTTCCTCCTTACAAGGCAGCTATCTGTCCTCACGCAGGCTACGTCTATAGCGGCATGGCTGCTGCTTGGAGCTACAAAGCAATGGCAGAAGTCCAAGTACCAGATGTATTCATATTGCTAGGACCTAACCATCATAGCATGGAATCAGGCATCTCTCTTGAAACCTTTGAGACTCCTCTTGGCAATGTGAGGGTGGACCAGGAGTTTGGCAAGGCTCTTGCAAAAAAAGGCAGTGTGCGCATCAATGAAGAAATCCACAGGCAAGAGCATAGCCTTGAAGTCCAGCTGCCTTTCCTTCTTTTCGCTTTTAGCAACAGAACTGAGAAGATAAAGATCCTC
>JBGOZE010000002.1:0-47237 GCA_041479965.1 Candidatus Nanoarchaeia archaeon
AGCACTTCCAGGCCAGTGATGTTGAATCCGAGCTTCTCTGTCATCTCAGGCTTCTTGGTCTTGGATTGGCCATGATAGCTGCTGCACCCGACGCTCGCCATGCAACCAACTCCGAGGTAGTCGCTCATGAACCGCGCAGGCACCCAGCCGCCCTTGGCAATCCCGATGATGAAGTCGGGCTTGAAATGGTCTTTCTCGACCTGGCCCGCCAGGCTTTTGCACAAGCTCTTGAATTTCTCAAAGCTGATGTATTCCTTGCTCATACGCCCCGGCCGGGATTCGAACCCGGGTCGAAGCCTTGCTGTGCATTCAACCATTAATGATGATTAATGATTATAATCCTCGACAGGGCTTCATGATAGGCCACTACACTACCAGGGCACTCTGTGCGCGTGCTGAATGAAGTTGAATAATGATTGTTATTGGATGTTGTTAATAATATAGAGCCGTGGCTCTTTCCTTCTTGCGTATTACCTTTAGAAACTTCCTGCCCCTCCAAACATTTTTTCCGAAATCCTCTCCGCTAGCCTGGCTATGATATGATAATATCTATATATTACCAGTTAATGCTGGGAATTCTGGAAAAGAGTTCTGAGCCATTTATAAAGCTTGCGGTTTATTACAGGTTGAGTTTAATACCCCAATGCTTTGCATCGATTGGCAATACACAACCTGTAATCTCAAAAATGCCGGTCGCGAAGCGAACAATTCGCGTCATACTCCGGAGCCTGCTCCGATTGGGTTAGTGAATTGCAGGCATTTTTGTTGATTTTATGCTATTTCTTCTTCCTGGCCTTATTCTTTCTTTTGGCTCTTCTTCTTTTCTTTGCCTCCAAAGAAGCTGTTGAGGCTCTTACCTATATTATAGAATAAGTGCTTGAACTCGTCGCCGACATCCTGCCATTCGACTGTTTCTTCCTGCTTTCTCTTACTGGCTGGTTCTGCTTTTTTGCCTAGCCGCTCTTTCTCTTCGAGTTCTTTCTCTTTTTTTCTTCTCTTGTGGACTTCTCCTGGCTTTCCTTTCCTGAAGAGTATCAGGACATAGCCTGCGACCAGGACTATCAAGGCAATAGGCACATAGACGAATTCTGGCAGGACAAAATTGCTCTGCACATAATTATTGAGAAAGCTCCACACCCTGAAGATGAAAATAACTATGAAGAAGCTGAGGATGGCGCTGCTCACAGGAGCCAATATGTTGAAAGGAAAATAGAAGCTCCACAGGATATCATTTATCAATCCTACGAGCATCATGATGGTGAAGAGCACCAAGCTGCGGTTGAGGAACAAGACAACGTCGACATAGACCAGGCTGTTGATGTGCGGCAAGAGGATGTTAGCTGTTCCTAGCAATATCAGGAATAGGATGAATCCTCCGACATTGGACATGACTATCTTGAAAGCTGACCTTGACATGGATTAGAGTAATCAAGGCGAATTTAAAAAGGTTTGTAGCTCATGAGAAAAAAAATCCTAAAAAAATTCTTTACTCATAACGCAAAGCAACAAAACTTGCAGTTTTGAGCATTGCGTCATTCGTAACGCAAAGCATCCACTGGCTTGAGTTTTGAAGCCCTGTAAGCAGGTATGATTCCTGATATCACTCCTATGCCTACTGATACTGATAATGCGATGATTACAGAGTTCAAAGCGACAAAGGTCCCTCCTCTAAGCATTCCTGTCTCACCCATGAGCGCAGGCAGCGCTCCTGAGAGCAAAGCCCCAAAAAATATTCCTAGGACTCCGCCTACCAGGCCTATTAGCGCTGCATGTAGAAGGAAGATTCTCATGATATCCTTGTTCCTTGCCCCTATGGCTTTCATTATGCCTATCTCCTTGGTCTTTTCAAGCACAGATGTGAACATGGTATTGGCGATGCCGACAGCTCCGACTATCAAGGAGACTGCTGCTATGGCCAGGAGGAATGTATTCATTGTCGACATCATCGCTGACCTGGTCTCCTGCATTTGCTTGCTAGAGATGAGCGAGAAATCCTGTGTCTTATCTGTGACGTGCCTCACCATCATGAGCTTATCCTCGATTTTTGCCATTACTGCATCCAGTTGCTCCTCATCCTTTATCTTTATGATTATAGAATCATAAACTCCGTTCTCCGAGTCCTCAAGGACCTGGTAAGCCATCTGTATCGGCATATAGATGCTGTTGCTCTCCTCATCAAGTATGCCCACAACCCTGAACACATTGCTTTCTATGGTTATCATCTGGTTGATGCCTATTGGCTTGTCAAAATATGACTCTGCCAATCTTGCGCCTATAACAACAACATTCTGGTCAGCAGCATCAAGCATCCTGCCTTCTTTTATCTCAGATGTGGTTATCCTGGACCAAACTGCCTGGTCCACTCCTGTCAATGAGACAGTGCCTGATTTACCAAAGTATGACACCTCGACAGTCCCGCTGATGCGCGTATCTATCAATTCAATGTCAGGTATTGATTTCAAAGCCTGGATGTCTGTCCGGTCCAAGACCGGCTCTTCATCTGTTGCTGTGGCTCCTGTGCCAAATGCTCCGCCGCCGTCCCTGTCTGAAGGGCCGAACATGCTAGCCCCTCGAGAGTAGCCTACCCTCAGGGTCAGAAGGTCCCCTCCCAATCCTCCCAGCTGGTCGCTCATCCTTTCCTGCATGCCGCCGCCTATTGACATTATGCCGACAACAGCACCTACACCAATCACGATTCCGAGTATGGTCAGCCAGCTCCTTAGCTTGCTGTGCATAACCATATCAAATGCATGCTTTAGGCACTTTCGTAACTTCATTTTTTCTTCCCAGCAGGAACATCCTTTTTCCTGAAGACGTCTTTCATCCGGAAGCTCGGGTCGAGCATCTTCCCTTTCCGGTATTTTCCATATAATGCACCGAGGACTAACACAAGGACGAACCCCACAATATACCATTTGTACTTAGAGAAGAAGCTCTCTTGGTTCCTTGTTCTGAAATAGGCTGCTCCTCCTGCCTGAAGGCTTGTGCTGTTGCTTCCTGTAGACGATTGCTGGTTCATGGCTACTTCTTTCTCCACCATGCTTCTTGTTCCCATGGTATCTGTGTAGGCCACCTGGACCTTCAAGGCATTCGCGTTCTGCGCCGTAGCATTCCTCCTCAAGGCTGCCCTTGGGTCAGTTTGATTAGATTGGACTTGTGGCATTGTTGGTGCTGATGCCTGCGTTGATTGCAGAGTGAAGCTTGCGACTGTATAATCTCCTGTGTTGAGGTTGCCGATTATCATTGAATTGGATCCTGTGACACTCCAGCCTTCTTGCTGGGGGATGATCACTGAGACTGAGAACGCGGGGTTGCTGCCGATGTTCGCTACAGAGAAAGATATCTGGTCGCTTGAGCTCTCAGAGAAAGCAACATCAAAATCAGTTCCTCCACCGACATATATGCCTGCTATGGTGGATATTTTTTTGGTAGAGCCATTAAACGAATTCTCATAGGTGAGGTACAGGTTGAGCTTGTAGAGGCCTGGATCTGCGTTAGTATCAGCGATGACCTGGTATTCTATCTCAGCGCTTTCACCGACATCGATATAATTGATGTATCTTGTGTTGTCGCTTCCAACAGGCAATATTATATCATCTGTGTTCTCCCATGAAAAGGTCAGGTCCCTCAAGGGAGCGTTCCCTACGTTGTTGATGCTGAACTTCAGGCTGCTCTGGTGGCCAGGGATCAGGGTGGTCTTATCAATATGGATTATTTCTGCGTTCTCCCTGCCTTTGACGTCTATAGCAAGGCTTTTCTCAATCATGTTCCCTAATATCCCGTCATAATACTTGATCTTGAGGTCGTAACTGCCGGCTATTGCGTCCTTGTCGACTCGTACCTTGTACTTGATTATCTTCATGCTCGAGCTCTCATAATATCCTTGGTATCCTTGGATCGCTCCTATGTTCTGCACTGCACTATCACCTGATAGGAGAGTGAACGGGTATGCTGGCACCAGCTCTGCTGTAAGGTTATCAACAGCTCCTCCTCCGATGTTCTGGATCCCGATCCTGATCTCCACCGTGTCTCCTGCAACTGCAGGGTCAGGGTCTTGGTTGACCAAGCTTAGAGATATCGATGCCAGATTATCGAGTTCCGCATGCACAGCTGACACGCACAATACTAGAACTAATATCATTACTACTCCAAAAATTGTTTTGTTCATTTTCGTTTTTCTCATTTTCTTCTTACCTCGTTATGTTCAGATATTCCATTTTCAATTATCCTTGTTATTATACCATCTTTCAATTCAATTGTAGTATGAGCATACTTGGCTAGGCTGAGGTCATGGGTGACTAATATTATAGTCTTGCCCTGCTCCTTCCATAAAGTATGAAGCATGTTAAGGACTTCTCTTCCAGTGACGCTGTCAAGAGCTCCTGTTGGCTCGTCAGCAAATATTATATCTGGGTTGGCTGCCAGGCTTCGCGCAATTGAGACTCTCTGTTGCTCTCCTCCAGAGAGCTGCGTCGGGCGGTTGTTCATCTTATTAGAGAGGCCTACAAGGCTGAGTATCTCTCTTGCTCTCTTGGCTGCTTCACTGGTACTGTATTCCAAGAGCTCCAACGGAAGCATCACATTCTCAAATGCAGTCAATGAAGGGATGAGGTTGTACTGCTGGAAGATGAAGCCTATTGTTTTTCCTCTGAAAGAAGCTAAGTCAGACTCTCGCAAAGTGCTGATGTCATGCGACTCAAGAAAAACCTTTCCCTGAGAAGGCAAGTCCAAGCAACCCATAAGGTTCATCATGGTAGACTTGCCGCTACCAGAAGCTCCGATGATAGCCACGAAATCCCCTCTCTTGATGTCAACGCTTATTCCCTTGAGAGCAGGCACTTCTACCTCTCCCATCTTGTAAATCTTCCATACATCTTCAAGGCGAAGTATTGGCTCTTGCCTGTTTGACTTATCGGTTTTGATCATTCCAACTTCAAAGGCGTTGTTCTTTGAGTTGTTTATAAATCAAATGGATTTCATGTCCACCTTTTTTATATACATTTAAATATTGCAGATGATTCGGTGATGTAAAAATGGCGCCTCCGCCCCCTATGAATCCGATGATTTTCAGTACAGAACTATTGTTTACAATAATAGCTGTGATATTCTGTTTTCTTATATACTTCAAGACCCGGGAGATCTATAAGCTCACCAAGTACGAAGGTATTAAGTATTTTAGAGGAGCGTTCCTGTTCTTCGGATTATCCTATGTTCTTAGGTTCATCTTCAGCCTCATAAGGTTCACTGGGATTGCTTTTGACTTTTTTATTCCCAGAGAGATGTTTGCTCTACTATTCATATTACCACTAGGATATTTCAGCACCATAGGCATATTATACCTGATATTCGGTTCTGTATGGAAGAGATTCAAGAGCAAAAAATTGCTCGTGATTGGGCATGTGATCGCGGTGCTCCTGTCAGTCATCTCCTTCCTGACCAGGTCCCACATAATACTGCTCTACCTGCAGACAGCTCTCCTGGTTATCGCAGCCACACTAAGCTTTTTTGTGCACAAGAAAGATGCTCTCAAGAAAGAGAAGAAGATAACAGGCATGAAGATGCTGTACCTCCTGATTTCTGCCTTGTGGCTCATCAACCTGTGGATAATAGACGAGAAGAGACCCTTCCCTCTGGAAGTAGAAATCTTTTTCCAAATCATTTCCCTTATTGTGTTTATTATTATTTACCATAAAGTATCCAAGTGGCTCAAATGAACAGCAAGAAAAGAGACAGGCTGGCAGTGATATTTGATATCCTAAAAATCATCAGGGACAAACATAATTCAATAAAGCCGACGCCGCTCATGAGATACTCCAACCTGTCATCAAGCAGCTTCTCAGAATACTACTCAGAGCTTATAGCCAAAGAGTTCGTTAAGGAGATAACTGACAAGAAAGGAAGAAAATATATCACTCTCACAGACAGAGGATTCAAATACCTTGAGAAGTACAACCTTATTCTAGGATTCATTGATGAGTTTGAATTATGATTCTCTGCCAACTCACGTCTTGCAAGCCATCAGGCAGGAAATCTTATGCTTCACCTGAATATACGCAACAACGGGTTCGGCTGGCCCTGCTGCGTTTGCGTCCGGGCTGAAGGCGAAGTGCTCTGATAGCCAGTGATTATGCTGATCTTGCCCTCATTAAGCTCTTTCAAGAAAGCTTCATCAGGCTCAGTCAGCTTCACCTTATAAGAAGCGTCAATAGTAATCAGGTAAAATTTCTCAATGGCAGTATGAGAGTTGTCTGTGACTATTGGTTTTATTGGCTGCGCAGCAGCAAGAAGTCTCAATCCATTCCTTTCCAGCAATACAAAGTAAAGGCCTTGCTTTAGAAGCTCTGCCTTGAGCTCGATAACAGAAGGAAACCTGGCTCGCTGCACAGAGCCCTTTGCCTGAGGATTAGCGCCAGAATACTGGGCAGTTGAGATGCTCTTGCCAGTGATTAGCTTCTCAAGTCCTGTCCTGTCGCCAGTGTAATGATTAGCAAAATAGCCTGCTGTGCCAATTGCGAGAACTCCAACAGTCCACTTGACCCATCCTCTTAGCTCTTGCTTAGGCATCATGCCTTCAAGGCCAGAATCTGTTTTCTTAATAAAAAATCCCATAAATCGTCACCATCAATCAGAAAATGACAGTAAATGTATCCACTATAAAAAAGTTATGATTAAAAGCCTGCCCCCGGACGAGAGCTTTTCACTCAAATCCCGATGGGCTTCCCTGCGGGTGACCACAAAATGACAAAATATATAAACGTGGACACCTTATAATATATTATGTTCATAGAAAAGCGGAGAGCCGGCAAGAGCATTAAGAATTATCTTGTTTATTCTTACAGGGAAAAGGACGAAGTAAAGAAAATCCGGCATTATCTCGGCTTAAACCTGACAAAAGAAGAGTTGCAAAAAGCTAAAGAAGAGGCTGAGCAGCAAATCAAGAGGGAATTAGAGGAACTTCGCACTGAAATATTCAATTTCTCGCTTACAAAGAACCAGTTGGCAAAGCTTAACAAGTTTGATAGGCAAATAAAAGTTCATCATTTACAGGGCTTTGAATGGAAGGCTTTCACAGAACAGTTCACCTACAACACCAACGCAATAGAAGGCTCGAGCGCGCAACTGAATGAAGTCCCTGAAATCTTGCACAAGCAGAAAGCTGAGGGTAATGAGGAGCTTGAGACAAAAGGCGTTGCCAAGGCTGTTGATCTTATCAGAAACACAAGAGAAGAACTGTCTTTGGACTTGATTAAAAAGCTGCATAAGCTCTGTTTTGAAGGCTCAAAGCACTTTGCGGGGCAATTCAGGACTGTTGAAGTAGTCATAAGAAATGGCAAAGGAAATGTTATTCACGCAGGAGTTCCTGTGGCCAAACTAAATGAAGCGCTAAAAGACCTTATCGAATGGTACAAGAAGAACAATAATAAATTCAAGCCTCTAATTCTAGCTGCCATCATCCACAACCAGTTTGAGCACATTCATCCATTCCAGGACGGCAACGGAAGAGTTGGCAGGTTATTGCTTAATTTCGTGCTGCTCAAGAACAAGCATCCGCCAATAAACATATCGCTTGAAAACAGGGCAGAATACTATCATTCACTACAAGAATACTCAAAAAACCAGAATTTAAGGCCAACAATAATGTTCTTAATAAAGCAATACAAGAAAACACTCAAGCAGGTGACTACAAAAAAGCATAAGTAAGTAAATGTGGTCACCTAAAAGGCGAATTTTAATTCTAAAAAAAAGTATCCCCGCCCCCGGCAAAGAGTAATTTTGATACCTTGAGCAGGATTTCATTCAAATCCCGATGGCTCTCGCATCCTAGAGACAGAAAACACAGGATTCCTGCCATTCTGAGTTAAAATTGACAGGATCTTTCATAAACCCTTATAAACAAACTTTGTTTCTTTATTTCCTATGGCTCGTAATTTTGGGAGTGTGGTTAATGGCGTAATTTCAGAGGCAGATATTCTTCTGGAGATAATTGATGCCAGGGCTGTTGCTCAAACCAGGAACCTGGAAATTGAGGATAAGGTTCAAAGGTCAGGTAAAACATTGATTTACGTCCTTAATAAGTGCGATCTTGCTGATAAGAGTGAGCTTGATAGGATCAAGAAAACACTCTCCCCTTCTGTGTTTATTTCTTGCAAAGATTATCATGGCATGAATCTTCTTAGGGAGAGAATAATTATTGAGGCTAAGAGAAGAGGTTTTGAAAAGCCAATAGTTGGAGTTTTAGGCTATCCTAACATGGGCAAGAGCTCTGTAATAAATGCTCTTAGCGGGACAGGAAAAGCCAGAACATCAAGCACTTCGGGGTTTACTCGCGGTAAGCAATATGTTACTTCACGACACTTCTATCTTATTGATACCCCGGGAGTTATTCCTTACGGTGAGAATGATGTTGTGAAAAACACAATGACTGGAATAAAAACCGGGTCAAAGGATCCTGAAACAGATCTTCTTCTGATAATGCAATCGCATCCAGGGCTTATAGAATCGCATTACAATCTTCCTGTGGAAGATGATAAAGAAGAAACTCTTGAGAAAATAGCCATTAAAATGAATTGCGTGAGAAAAGGAAACCTGCCAGACACAGTAAGAGCAGCAAGAACAATCATTAGTTGGCTCAGAGAAGGAAAGATCAGGATATGATTAACCCAGAAGAGCCAATAGAATTAATGCTTTTAGATAATATTTAAATCGTTTTTCAGCAATCTTTATATAATTCGTTGTTTAGCTGTTGGTCATGGCAGGTAGGTGTTCTGGTTGTGGTATCTGTTGCAGCCTATTCATGATTAATTTGTCTGAGGAGGAGTACAAGTCTAAGAAATTCAGGACTCAGTTTGCGAGGTTTGGACTAATTCGTGATTTTATTGAGGCTGAAATGTGCGGCGCTAACATTCTTGAGCAAAAAAAGGATGGCAGCTGCGTTTATCTTAAGGATGGCAAATGCTCTATCCATGAGTCAAGGCCAAAGGCTTGCAGAGCATTCTTTTGCACGTCAAAAAATAAAGCGTTTAAAAAGATGATTGATGATATTAATGAAAGGAAGAATGCTTAATGAAGACCTCCATCCCAATAGACATCCTGAAGCCCAGCTCTCCCCCATTGGATACCAGGAGTTAAGAAAAATAATTAATCAGGACTTGAGTGAAAATAAGTAGCCCCCGCCCCCGGAACAGAGCACTTTTGATACTGTTAGCAGGAACATTTGCCATTTTGCATCACCTATTATAAAATGGATTATCTCGCCATTTGGGCCTGTAGCTTGGTTCCAAAATTTCTTTCTTGTGAATTACAGGTCCTAACACAAAAATATGACCGGTATCTTGGTTAACGTAGTTCTTGCCGTCCACGAGATCAGAATTAAATTTGAAGCTTTTGAGCCAGCAGGTCCGCACTAAAGCCTTCGCATCTTTTTGTTCAGCTAATGCATTCAGGATATAATTTTCCATTAAGAACTCCTCAGTAATATTTTCTATGCCTGAATCACTAAACATCTTCATATTCCCATGAAATTCTCTTTCTGTTCTCGCAAAATGTTTTCTTGCTATTTTTCCTTCCCAAGTTTCTAGAGTGGGGGGATTTGCAGTTTGTACAACTAAATGCCCGTGTTCATAATCTTTACGTCCTATTAATTCAATTCCGCTATAGAGTATGTGGAGAACTCTCTCATCATTAGCAATGGCATCAACAGAATCCTTATTCCTCATGAAATAATTGCCTTTAGTTACCCATGCTCCTAATTCATAGCATGCTTCTTCAGGATTATTAAAAACAGGGTCTAAATCGGCAGGAGGGATATGCACCATGACTCCATCATCATCCAAGGTATAGACTCGGCTATTAGGCACCCAGCCACTGCCTTCCCTAATCTTTTTCTTCAATTCCTTATCCTCAACAACCCTCCTGGCTTTCGTTACATCTGCTACTTCGAGAGGTTTCAAACCAAGGTAATTAACTTCTTTAATACAATTTAATAACTCCTTCCCTTCTCTTCCTGGAATTATCTTAATTCTCTGAAGCTCATTGTCTGAAATCATTTTTTTGCGCACCACCTTCAGCAGGCTCACGATGCAATCCGCGAATCCTGTAACCAACTCCTGCGCCCATGCTGTCGCCGCTGATGTAGGAAAGAGAACTGCGCCCACCAAACGAGAGCCCACTAAGCAAGAGCTGATGCGCATAGGGTCTTGGCTGCTTATCGATTAATTCGTCGCTTGCAAAAATCATATCAATAATCAGTTCAGGAGTTACTTTTTTATAGCTCCCGTATATTAACCGCATTTCTGCCATGCTTTCCAAGAATAGCCCATAATTCTTGGCTTGGTCCTGGTATAGCCACACTGCTCTTTCATCCTCGCCAAGCCGATTGGCTGGCACTCTAGATATATCGTTCAATATAAGATAGTTATCTTTGCCAATCTGCTCTAAATAGGCGTCGACATTGAAGTTTTCAGGCAGATAGCATTGATCAATTGCCACTTCATAGCAGCCATAATCACCAGGGTCCTCCATCACTAATGACTTCCTGAGCGCAATCCTCCTATTCTCTTTTTTAGGAATTAATAGGCTTCCCTCGCGCACAAACGAGCCGTCGTGTAATAGGGTGCTGGACTTTGCCGCCTTGATTCTTGCATACGCTAAATCTCTTAATGAAATTACCTCATCACACTCCTTCATTATTGCCTCTAATGAGCTTTTGAAATCAGGATGTTCACAGTAAAAGATAGTTCCTAATCCATCAATGTGTGCTTCTTTTTTGGCATATCTGGACGGCTCCTGGCGCAGCGGCGGATCACCATATCCTTCATAAGTTAACCTATCATTATCCTGCCATCGTTTTAACAACTCCTTATACGTTTGTCTTGCCATATTTCATTGCCCCAAAAATCATGTAGAGGAATCTTCCTGAGCATTTAAATATTGCCTTTGAAGGGTACTGTGCAATTAAGTTGTCACAAAGGTTTATCCTGTAGTTAGTCTTTCGTATTTCTTATATGAGGAACAAGGAACCTGGATTCTGCATCCTCGGCGTTCCAATCGTACCAAATTTCTTCCTTAATAATTTCGTATTTATTTTCTGCGATGTTTAAGCAGTCTTCTTTGTTTCCAGCTCAATCCAGGGATCTTAGAAGATAATAATCTATACTTCGGATCTTCAATTGTATCTGCAAGCTGAACTATTCGGTCCGGGGTTATACCAGGCATATGACGGGCACTTTCATATTTATATTTATCAGATGTTACTTTCAATAACAGTTCCCATCTCTTTCCAACATCTATACCAGTACTATTACAAGCAGCACCGAATATATATTGATCATCTTTCATGCTCGATGCAATCCGAAATTTCTGGTCAGAATCAAAATGTGGCACATAATTCTTAGGTGGAAAATCAATAAGAGACTGCAATTTAATTTCATCAGATGCTATGCTTATCGCAATTTCTGCTCGCTGATCAAGAGTTATATTTGTCAACTCCCGAGCGGCACGGACCTTATATTCATCAGATTTTATGTTTGATACAAGCTGAAATCTCCAGTCAGTATTTGCATATGGCGTATAACAAGCAACAGCGAATATATATTCATCAGGTAAGCTTGATACTAGTTGATATATGTGTGTAAAACTTAAACTTTTCACTTCACGAGCAATAATACACTTCGATGCATCAGATGTTATGCGTGATGCAAGTTCAAATCTCTGGTCAGCAGTTAGGTTTGGCAAATCAGCAGCAGCATGATATAAAAACCAATCTGAATAATAATCAGGATCATAAGAATTACATTCTCTGATTTTTTTCAGATGTTCATCAGTTATCCTGTCCTCTGGTTTTAGAGATAACTCCCTCCGACAATATGTAACCAAGGCCTGAGGCGGATTCAGTTCACGGACATCTTTCCATCTTATTACAATATCTTCGAGTAAAGCTTTAGCCATGAAATGAAGAAAGATCGACGGCTTTATAAGCATTTCTTTAATACTTACTTTATAATAGTTACTTATAAGATTTATGATTATAATACAAAAATGAAAGGCTTAAAAAGACACCATTAGCCAAATTGAACTTTTCCAACTACAGGTATTTATTCATATCAACTTAAGGACACAGTACTCTTCGGAGTAGTTATATATTAAGAATAGGAAAGTAGTCCCCGCCCCCTGACTTTTATGTATAATCAAATTCCGCGAAGAATCATAAGCTTCTTGCAGAAACAGGAACCCCAACTCTGCCTGCGGCGATATGCTCAGCTTTAGGCTGCTCTTCTGTCTCAGATTCAACAACGCTCCAGTAGAAATCCATGAATTTTTGGACTTTCTGGTTTTTAACATTAAGCTTGAACATCTGTGCTCTTCCCACTTTCCGTGTCATAATTATCCACTTATTATTAACTAATTCTTTCTTTAACTGCTTCATGCAAGGATAACTTATTACAGCATGCCTGGCGATATCTTTGAGTGAATAGTCAAAATCCTGGGCGACTATTAAGAAATCAAGCACCTTGTTCTTAGGCGTAAATCCTTCTCTTTTCAAAAATAATGATTTAGGTTCCATCTTATACAACATTAAGTGATAATAACAAGTATTTAAAGGTTTCCATTTTATACCATAAGGGATATTTATATAACCCCCAATAAGAAAAGCATATAAATAAGCCCATGCAATTCCTTAATTGTGAAAATACACAAAAGCGATTATGTCAAGTATAGCAGATTCTTAGTTAGAAAGCTCAATAAGAGCGGCTGCTGGGGAGCGGGCTCAATGTATGAAGACAACCTTCTCGATGGTCTGCCAGATAAATCCATCGGCAGAAAAGTCCTTGACGCCCTTATCAAGCAAAGAATAATTATCGGAAAAAAGAAGAAATACGGGCATAAATATTATTTGAACACGGAAAGAATGGACAAGGCAAAAGAAATAGTGAAAGAGCAAGGAAACAGGTCAATCATACTAATACTTCTGATGATATAAAAAGTAGTCCCCACCCCCGAGCTAGAGTGTTTGGCTCAAGTCCGGACAAATAAGGCATTCCATGGCAGAAACACTATGTTTTAAGGCATACTGAGTTTAAAATTATTTCTATTAATCTACTGCAAAGATGCTCAACCCTCAAATAGGGGGTTAGGATTATACTTATCTAATTTAGTTAGCGTTCGATGTCGCTACGCAAGTAGCTTTTAATGTGCGCCCGCTGCCTGTGAACTTGACTTTGCAGTCATTCGGGAATATATTACGTTCATTATTCTGCCAATCAGCGGTTACGCATTTTGCCATTCCTAAGGCGTCTCGTGTGCTCGTAATTTTTATGTTACCACAGTAAGTTGCTGCTGTGCAGGGAGACTCATCAGTCTTGCCATCACAATCATTGTCCTTGTTATCACAGGTCTCTGTTTTCGCCCCTGCGAATGGATTGCAAGTGTCTCCTCCCCATACTCCTGCTGTGCAGGTCTTAATGCCTTTGTTGCCTGAGCATATTCCTTTTCCGCAAGTTGTTGCTTTAGTAAGGCTTTCATCAGTTAAGCCGTCACAGTCATTGTCCTTGTTATCACATATCTCGGTTTTTGGTGTTCCTGCAACACAGCTGTTTTTCTCAACTCCACTTACGCAGGTCTTTTGCCCTGTTTTTGCGCATACTCCCAGCCCGCAGTTGGTTGCTGTTGGGACATAACCTTCATCTGTTTGCCCGTTGCAGTTATTATCTAGGCCGTCACAATTATTGTCAGTTAGTGCTGGTGTTCCTGCTACGCATGCTGTTTCTTGTCCTGCTACGCATGTTGATGCTGCATTTGATAATGCACATACTCCTGGCAGGAAGCAGCTTGTTATTGCTACGTAATCTTCATCTGCTGTTCCGCTGCAATCTTCATCTAATCCATTGCAGTTAGCGTCGTTTGCTGCTGGTGTTCCAGTCTTACATGCTGTTTCTACTCCTGCTGTGCAGCTTGATGCTACGTTTCCTGCAGCGCAAACTCCTGGTAAGAAGCAGCTTGTTACTGGTACATAGCCTTCATCTACCGCATTGTTGCAGTTGTTGTCTATTCCATCGCAATTATTGTCAGTTGCTGCTGGTGTTCCTGCTACGCATGAGTCTACGATTCCGCCGCTTACGCATGATGTTGTTCCTGCTGCTGTGCATGCTCCAACTCCACAAGTTGTTGGTAAGCTTACATAATCTTCATCAGCTACTCCGGAGCAATCATCATCTATACCATCACAAATGGCGTCAGTTGCTCCAGGATGTACTGCTGCGTTTGCGTCATTGCAGTCAGTAGCATCTGCTACATATCCTGTTGGTGCTATGCAAGCTAGTTGTGTTACAAGAACATTTCCGTAAGTATCACTGTCTAAGTCTTGGTAAAAGGTGTTCTGTACTCCGTTATCTACTGTTCCGTCACAGTCATCATCAACATTGTTGCATGTTTCTGTGGTTGCTCCAGCGAATGGATCACAAGTGTTATCTCCCCATGTTCCTGCTGTGCATGTTTCGATTCCAACATTGCTTGAGCAAGCTCCTAGTCCGCAACTGGTTGATCTTGTTAGGCTTTCGTCAATGTTTCCGTCGCAATTGTCATCAAGGTTATTGCAAGTCTCAGTTGCTCCTGGATGAACATCAGCGTTGTTATCGTCGCAATCGCCAGCTGCGACAGTATAACCATCGCCATCTGCATCAATGGGCTCGCACTTGTATATATTCACTGCTAAGCTTCCTGAGTTATCACCATACCATCCTTCAGTTGGGATTCCAGTGTTTGAATCTCCGTCAAACACTCTGAACTTAACAGCTGAACCTGCTCCAATCATGCTGTTAGCGTAGATGTGACTTGAGTAATATGTTCCCCAATCAACAAATGCATCATTAACCTGCAAGTCAAATGAGCCTTCACCTAGGAAGTAAGGATCGATGTCGTATCCATCTGTAAATGTTGCCCAGTTGTCATTGCTGATGTATTCTGCATCAGCAGCATTGTTGCTGTTCTGCCAGGTTCCTAATGCTACAAATAGGTAGGTTTTGCCGTTTTCCAAGGCAGCGCTGCTTGCACCTAAGACGTCATTGGCTGGGACAGTAATTGTCTCAACAAAGGACTTTCCAGTGCCATCAGGGCATGAGCCATCGCCAGTGCAGCCCTCATCTTCTGTTCCGTCACAATCATCATCTGCAAGGTTGCAGATTTCTATTGGTGTTGTAGGAGTTAGTGCGTTACACACAGTTCCTAACGTATCTAAAGTGCAGACATACACTCCTGTATTGTAAGCACCGCAGTCATTAGTTCCGCTGTTGCAAGATTCTCCGACATTGAATCCGTTGTCGACTAATCCGTCGCAATCATCATCCAAGCCGTTACATGCTTCTGCTGTTTCGGTTCCTCCTATGCAGCTGTCTACTTCAGAGCCACCTACGCATGTCATTGAACCTGTGCTTGCGCATACTCCAACACCACATGTAGTTGCATCATTGAGCCAATCCTCATCCCATCCATCATTTGTGGCTGAGTTGCAGTCATTGTCTATTCCGTCACATAAGTCGAAAATGTTGCCTGTGTTGTCTGATGAGCAATCCGGTAGGCCGCCAGTGCAAGTGAATGTTCCTTCCTTGCATAAGTCAGTGTCAGCTCCATCACATGCAGTGCCGTGCCATGACGCATCAACTCCATCTGGTGAGTTTACGTCACAATCGTCATCAACATTGTTGCACTCTTCTGGTGCGAATGGATGAGTTGTTGGTACTGCGTCATCGCAGTCAGTATTGTCTGCTATGTATCCTGCTGGTGGTGCGCATGCTAGTTGTGAAACCTCATTATCTCCATAACCATCACTATCTGCATCGGCATAGAAGTTTATCTTGACACCTTCGTCAACACCAGTATCGCAGTCATTATCTAATCCATCACATACTTCTGCTGCGTTTGGATGTACAAACTCATTGAAGTCATCACAATCTCCACATGTTGATGCATAGCCATCTCCATCAAGATCATTTCCATCATGGCTTATTTCTCCTGCTGAAGTGCAAGTATTAGCATCTTCATCACAAGCTGATGTGAAAGCAGCTCTGAGGTCCCACGTGTAGTCATTATTATCTGGGTCATTGAAACAGTCTGCGATTTCAGGCATATTAAATCCTGTGCAGCTCATTGCAGTCTTCTGAACACATAAACCACCACCGTTGCACTGGTCTTCTGCTGAGCAGAAGTTACCGTCATCACATGTTGTTGTGGAAGGCGCGAATCCATTTGCTGGGCACAGATCGCTTACTCCGTCACAACTCTCAGCAACATCACAGTCTCCTGCTGATGCTCTGCAAACAGTTGTTGAAGGCTCATTATTAGTTAAGCAGCTTCCTGCTCCGTCACAAGCATCTGGTTTTGTGCAGGCAGTGCTAGCTGAGCTCCCACAGCTAGTTCCTACTGTTTTGAACCCATTATCTGAACATACTCCTGCTGTGCATTTATCTTGATTTATGCATTCTGAGCCTGCATCACCGCAGTTGTTGCCATCAGTTGAGCAGACACTCCAACCACCAGCAGAACAAGTTTGAGTTCCAGCGCACACGCCTGAGCCGCAAGCTTGAGTTATGCTTTCATCAACAGAACCGTTACAATCATTATCCTTATTATCACAAGTTAATT
The DNA here is from genome assembly GCA_041479965.1 of Candidatus Nanoarchaeia archaeon. Taxonomy (GTDB): domain Archaea; phylum Nanobdellota; class Nanobdellia; order Woesearchaeales; family SM23-78; genus SM23-78. The sequence continues at coordinate 16,636 of JBGOZE010000002.1, forward strand.
CATCTAGTTCATAATAGGCAACAGATGAATAATCATCAATCCATCCATTTGAACCATCACAATGTTGAATAGAACCTAAACAAACACCATCCTGCATTGTATTTAATCCTGGAGTCAAACCATTGTCAGCTGAACCATCACAATCATTGTCATTTCCGTCACATACTTCTGTTGCTGGCCCTACAGCAGTGCATCCTGTCCAACCACCAAGGTCTGTGCATGTTTCTGTCCCAAAGGCGCATTCTCCAATATCAACACCACACGGCTGGGATAAGGATTCAGAACCATCCAAGACTCCGTCACAATCATCATCAAAACCATTACAAGATTCTACATTGTTGCCTGTCGTGTCTGAACAAACTTGATCACCAATACACTGATATGTTCCTTCCTGACATAAATCAGTATCAACACCATCACAAGCAGCACCAAACCATGCTTCGCTAGCACCGTCAGCAGTTGCACCATTACAATCATCATCAAAACCATTACAGATCTCAGATGCACCAGGATGAATTGCAGCATTACCATCATTACAATCACCGTTATTTGCTACGTATCCTGCTGGCGCAACGCATGCTAGTTGTGTTACAAGAACATTTCCGAAGCCATCTGAGTCTGAGTCTTGGTAGAATGTTGTTTGGACTCCTTCATCAGTTTGTCCGTCGCAGTTATCATCTAATCCGTTGCAGGTTTCTGCTAAAGGCTCATAATTTGATGAACTGTCAAGCCAGATTTTCTCCCAGGGCTTTGCTGGATTTACAAGACATTCCTTAACATTATCTGAACATGCTCCTTGTATATTATCAGAAGGAATTGTTCCTAGGCCATCATCTATCTGTCCATTACAGTTATCATCTTTTGCGTTACATGTTTCTGGTAATGCTTTTCTTCCTGGAACATCAGCAGGAGTAGTAAAAGTCCAATAGCAGTTACAATTTGCAGCACTCAAACTACCGCCATCATCAATTTTTCCATTACAATCATCATCTACTCCGTTGCACGTGACGTCATGACCGGCCGGGTTAACATTTACATCATTATCGTTGCAGTCATCATCATTTGAAACATATCCGGCAGGCTGGCTTACTGAATAAAGAGAATCGCTTGGGTCTCCGTAAGTATCGCCATCTCCATCATGATACCAAAGGGACTCGGTCTGGCAAGTTGCAGAGCATCCATCTGCAGAATTAGTATTGCCATCGTCGCATTGCTCACCAGATTCGATAAAGCCATTGCCGCATGAAGGTGCATCACAAGCGTCTCCAATTCCATCTCCATCCAAGTCAGCTTGGTCAGCATTAGAGACTAGCTGGCAATTATCTGCGCCATCTCCTACACCATCGCCATCATCATCAGAATCACAAACATCTCCTTGTGCATCTCCATCAGTATCTAATTGATCTGCATTAGGATTCATAGGGCAATTATCCACGGCATTAGCAATTCCATCGCCATCAGTATCGCCATCGCAATCATCACCAATATTATCACTATCAATATCAGACTGTGTTGGATTGCCTATGAAATGACAATTGTCGTCGCAATTGGTGATCTGCAAGTGATCACAGAGGTTGTTACCGATAATTCCGTCGCCATCACCGCTGTCTAAGACTCCGTCATTATCGTCGTCAGGGTCAACGCAGTCAGCTATTCCGTCTGGTTCATTGTCAGGGAATCCTTCATCAGTCTGTCCATCACAATCATTGTCTACGCCATCACAAACTTCTTCTGTTGGGACACAGCTTGCAGCATGCTGACATCCTAATGCTATATCACAGGTATCTGTTGTTTGTATATCATTATCATCACAATTCACTTGCGTATAGCTGCAGCTTATCATATTATTATTATCTATTGTACATGCATCAGCATCATCACAACTTATTATATTAAACATACATCCTATTCCTGGAACGCATGAATCAGCAGTATTAGCATTGTTATCATTACACACAACATTTGTGTGTGTACAGACATTATTTACATTTGCATCTGTAGTGCATACATTATTATCATTACAATTTGTATAAACGCATCCTATCGAATTATCACATGTGTCTATTGTGTCTGGATTGTTATCAAAACAACCTACTGGCAAACACATGCAAAAAGTTCCCGTCCAAGCACAATTTATACATGCATTAGGTGAAGGACAAGTACTAGCGGTATGCACGCATCCTGTTAAAGGATTGCAACTGTCTGATGTTCCAGGATTATTGTCGTCGCAGTTTATAGGTGTATTCATGCATCCAAATGGTCCCAGGTTAGCATCTGTAGTGCATGCATTGCCATCATCACAATTTGTTGGTGTATAGCAGTATATATTGCCTGTTGTCGGATGGTTTTGGCATGTTCCTAATCCATTGTTGCACGAGGTATCTATGGCCATAGGAAAATGCTGGCATGTACCGAAGCAGGCATCAGTTGTGCATTCATTCCCGTCAGGACTGCAAGGACCACTAACAGGCAAGTATCCCAAACATGTGTCGCCAATCCATCCGATGCATTCAGATCCACATTCTGCCTTTACAGCTGTTGCCAATAACATCAATCCAAATATAAAAACTAATATAAGATATGCTTTCTTCATTTTATTTCCCTCCAAACGTTTTAATGAGCGTGATATATTCTTATTATAGATATTACCAGTGTTTGTTTTCATTTTTACTTTCCTCCGTTTGCTAAATAGAACTCTTTTTGTTTGTGGGTAGAACTCTTAGAAATTATAGTCGTACGAATATTATGCATATTCGGTTGCATTAATTACCCCCAGATGACACGCCTTTCACTATATTATAGGCGCGCGGAAGATTAGGAATTACCATACATATTTAAACTTAATCTTTTTTATCCTCTGATGAATAGTTAATTTTTTGGGTCGCATTGAAAGATATTTTGGTGAGTTTCCTCACAGCATAGGCAAATTTAAAAAAGCGGTGTTTTGTCGTCGATAAATTAGAAAAGTAGTCCCCGCCCCCGGACTCGAATTTCCCAAGCTTGCGAATGCTTTCTTAGTTCGGAGGACTTAACGAAGTTAATGTCCTCCTTAAGTTTTTCCCTTAAGGCTTTCGCAAAGGCTTACCAGGAACCTCTCGGGCACTGCTGACCGCATTTCATTCATACTCTTGCGAGTTTGTCTTGCGGCATCTACAGCCAAGTGCTCAAACCGTTAAGCTAGGCGGGGTTCTTAGCAGTATGAAAAATACTGGGTTTATAAAAGTTTTGCAAATAGTTCAGTTATAATTGAAAGAAAAAAATATTCTTATTCTGTCTTGTACGTCAGGTTGACGCTGTTGGAGTAGATTGTCCTCTCCTTGCCTTTTCCTGTGTCAAAGGTCACTTTGGCGTCTGGAAGCCTGATGCCTCCGATGAGGGTAAGCTTGCTTTTCACCCTGTAGGATATGATTCTTTCTTCGTAGGGTTCCAAAGCGTCCATCTCCCATCTCGGCACTGTGCCTCTCTTGCCTTTGCCTATGCTTACTGGCTCCATGCTTCCCAGGTGAGTTGTCCTGTCTATCTCTGCGATGTGAGGCACGAAGTCTATCACTCGTAGGTTATGCACTGGCTTCCTGGCCCTGTTCTTGAGGTAAAGCCTTACCTTCACTTCACTAAGGCCGTCCTTGGTCTGTCCCATTGGCTCTGCGTTCTTCATTATCACTATCGGGCTCCTCCAGACGTAGTAGAATATCACTGCCAATATCAATAGGATTATCACCAGCACGAGCATCCTGTAATCAGTGACCATGCTTCCGGCAAGGGTTTCCTGCGGGTCCAGGGTTTGGCGTATCACATAGTAGCTCTTGCCATCAAGCCCTTTCTCTTTCACAGCATCTGGCGTGAACTTGGTGAAGAGCCTCTTGATGAGGTTCACAGAAAAGCTCTTCTCTGCCGTGGCTGGCTGGTTGCCGTTGTTGTAGATGGTGAAGCGCTCTTCTGTCCTGAATAAGAAGGTGTTTTTGGATGATTTCTCCTTGAGGTCAGAGTAGCCTTGCACGTCGAATTCTGCTGATGCTTCTGCTACGTTCTTATCATTATAGTACAGTTGGAGTGTCAGGGTCTTGGTTCCTGGCTTGGTGAGCGGGTCCACAGAGAAAAGCACCTCGTTGGTCTTCTCTTCCAATGGCAGTAGCTTGGTGGTGTATTCCTTGGAGAATATCTATCCGTTCAGCACGACCTTGATATTGTCCAGCTCTCTTGGGTTCCTATTCTTAAGTATGAGGAGCACAGAGACTTTCTGCCTCGGGTCTATGGCGTTGTCAATTGATATTACTGGCGTAACAGTAGGGATGTATTCTCCAGGCCCAAGGTCAGGTGAGACCACGTAGATGGCGAATTTCTCCCTTTCTTCATAGTAGAAGCCTGTCTTCTCAGACTTAATCTTGACAGGTATGAAGTAGGTCTTCATCTCATCCACTGTGAGCTTGGGGTTGAATTCGAGAAGGAATTTCATTTCTCCATGGGCATTGATGTAGCTTGATTGTGGGTCTATGTTGAGGACCCAGTTCACGTCTCTAGTGCTTATGGTGAAGTAATCATCATAGTCTGCTGTGTTGCTGATTATGAGCTCGAAATAGGCTGTCTCTTCCTTGGTGATGGTGTTATTGAGGACATTCACAGAATAGGCAAACGCTGACACTTGCGCAGCTGTAGAAATAATGATTATCAATGCAGTCAAAAGTAAGATAGATAACCTGTATGCGGCTTTATTACCCACCATGACACTTCGCCTCCTTGCCTTATTATATACTCCTAATCTTAGATTAATCCATTTATATACCTTTCTATTTTCAAGCTGAGAAATCCTTCACAAAACCTATTTTTTGTTCCTAAGCCTGTAGATATCCACCCATTTGTCAGGCTGCGACTTGAAGGATAGCTTTTTCACAGTGTTCTTTATGTTCTCATGGATTGCGGGCCTGTGGTGCTCGAAGTAGCGCAAATAATACATGCCTAGGGTTGAAAGGGTGTAGAGCATGACTGCCACGCCTGACAAGACAAAGAAGATTGTGAAGAGCTTTGAGGTCGGAGTGGATGGTGTGAGGTCTCCGTAGCCAATGGTGGTCATGGTGACTGTTGAGAAGTATAATGAGTCTATGAAACTCCAGCCTTCAAGATGGGAATACATGATTGAGCTTCCTATGAGCAGGACAAAAACAACTGCCAGCAAGGAGAATATCTTGTGCCTAAGCTTCTTCTTCTCACCGTCTTCCTTAGAGGTTATGAAATCATCCATTGCTGCTCTTTGCGAAGCTAGTATTTAAAAACTTTTTGACAGCCACACATACTAAAAAATCTGATGGGGCCGCGGAGACTTTCGGGATTCTTGCACTTTTGGTAATTCGGAGGACTTAACGAAGTTAATGTCCTCCTTAATTGCTTTTTACCAGATTTTTTGCAAAAATCTGTTCGAACTCCGGTTACTACCACCCCAAGGTAGAATGATAGTTGCTTCCAAGCAACCTCAAAAACAGAGGTTTTTGTTGGACCAAGCTACACTACGGCCCCGTGTTTGCTTGCTAGAAATATGCTCTCTTTATATAGATTATTTTTTCTTCCGGGATTTCTTCTTGGCTGGCTTGGCTTTAGTCGTCCACACCTTCGTGGGGGTGGTCTTAGCTTTCACTTTCAGGTTGGTGAGGTATTTCTTCTCGTTCCAGTGGCTTTTCCAGGTTATAAGCACTGAGAGTATCATCACAATAACAGCTCCTATAAGAAATATCTCGACCAGGCCAGTGGTGCCAGTCTCTGCGCCAGACGATGATTTGAATAGGTAGCCTGATGGTCCTGCTGCTGCAGCTTGTTTTGCAGTCGCTACAACTCTTGCTGTCATGAAAGCCTTATTATAGGAGATATCATCAAGGGTCAATTGCAGGTCGTCAGCGCCGTCATTGTTGAAGTCAATGTTTACGCTCTGGTACTGGTTCAATCTAATCCTCTTGCTAGCTGGTGTGGTTATCATGTCGACATACTCTATGCCTCTACTGTAGTCCTGGCTCACTCTGAGAACATCCAGGGAATAAGTGTTAAGGCCTTGCTTTACTTTTATGACATCATTAGGTATGAGGTTTTGCAGGTTCAGCACCAATCCCTCTTTGAGTTGGAATTCATAGAGGTTGCCTGGCCTGCGAGGCATCTTGGTTATCCTCAGATCAGGGTTTTTTATCTCTCCTATAACTACTCTCCTGGTCTCTGACGATATCTTGGTGCCTTCAGTTGTCAAGCATTCTACGCGCCAATCATAGGAACCTGTCACTAGTTCTGCTGTGATCCTGTTGTTATAGGGTGAGAGCATGGCATTGGCTACAGCCACCAAATTATTATTGATTATCAGTGAGCACTCTTTTACATTGTAGGTGTCGCGATAGGAGTAGATGAAAGTTATCATTGGACTGGCAGTCTGCGTGTTAGGAGCAGGCGATACCAAGCTTACCTCTGATGATGAGCTTATGACAAAGCCTGTTATTGAAGCATTGCTGGTTATGACGAAGTATATCAGTCCAAGGGCGAGCAATCCAAAAGCTATCTCTGTTCCTGTTGATTTCTTCATCTTCTCACTCTTCCTCCAGTGCTTTTTATGATATCGAATTTTTCATCTAGAGGAGCTGCTTCTTCCTCTTCATTAAGGGTCTCTGGCGGCAGCTCTTTCTTCGCCTCTTTCTTAGGAGTTTTTGCTTCTTTCTTCTTAGGGCTTTGCTTTTCAGAGCCTTTTCTTTTATTCATCACCACCAAGATTATCATTATTATGATGATTAGCACCAATAGCGCAGGCAGGATTATCGTGAGGATGCTTGCCTCTTTTGGTTCTGCTTCTTGCTCGGGCTGAGGCTGGGTTGAGGGCTTCTCTTCTCCTGTCTCTTGTCCTGCTGGCTGCTCTGCTGGCGTGGTTGTTCCTGTTCCTTGCTCAACAGGTTCCTCCTCTGGAGGCGTCACAACAGGCGGAGTCTCTGGTGTTGTTGGAGTGACAGGCGCAGTTGTCCCAGGATAGGGCTTGACCACAAAGTAAGCATTGATGTTTCTCTCAACATCTTTGAGCTGCAATTCAACTTCTATGACTTCATCATCGTTGAAGTCAAACTTCACAGAATCTCCTACGAGCATATGGCTGATCTTTCCGCTGTTCCTGTCCCTGACATCCACAAAATAAGTATCAAGATAAGCTCCCATCTTTAGCACATCGAGGTAGTATGATTTTCCTCCGAGCTTTATGTTGATGTCCTCTCCTCCTTTCATCGCTGGCAAGGTCACCTCTTCCTGGCCAAGGGCGATGGTGAAGACATAGCTTCTCAAACCAGTAGAGTAATAGACTATAGTGTATCCTTCCTTGATGGATTGGCCAGCATCAACCTTGAAGTTCCTGCTTTCAGACACCAGGCTGCTCATTTCAGTGTCATAGCACTGGATGTTCCATGTGTGAGAGCCATCTGCGACAGCTAGTGTAAACTTATTGTTATTCAGTTTGATGAGTGAGTTCATGGTCTTCTGGACAGCTCCGTCAATGACCAATGAGCAGTTCAGCACATTAGGTTCCATGTCAAAGCCGAATATGAAGTCAGTGGTCGTAGTGGTTATGACTGCTCCATCACCAGGCGTCATCAGGACTATGGCTGCTGACACAGACAAAGCTAGCATTGAGAAAAGTAGCAGAACAAATGTAATTACACATAGTTGTTTTCTCATTCACACCCACCCTCGGATTGTGTTTTTAGGTATATCAACCTATTGTTGATTATTATACGCAAGAGAATTACTTGTTAGAGTGGTATTTAAATCTTTTGATGAAAGGCGAGAATGTGTGAAAATTGAAAACTGAAGAAAAATTATTTCTCTCTTGTTTTCATTTGCTCAATATGCGATCTTTCCTGCCATTTGCTGTACGGTATTGCTATGGTTGTAAGAGCATCTTCATTCAATTTCAAGATTTGACCTAAGGCATTATAGTCTGGTTTTTTTTGCGTGATGACTTCCAAGATTACGTCTCGGGTCTTTTCAGGCGATAGCTCAGGCGAGTATCTTGCTAAGTATGCTCCACTCAGGTTAGCGAGCACTCTTGATTTATCATCAGGCAGAATGTCTGCACAATCTTTTGATACATAGCCTATCTGAGGGGTTCCCCCAACTCCTCCATTCAGAGTGGACACCGAAAAAGCATTAATTGCATAAAAAGCCAATTCCTCTTTACTCAATGTCGCAGCGTTTCTGCCTTGAAGCTCTTGAGTAAAATACATGTTGGCGCCGTCAGTTCCTGACCCTATCTCCTGATGAGATAAAAATAATTCCATGTAACCAGGTTCACGGCCACCATTGCATACATTTGCATGCCTCATTTTGTTGGCTATTTTATCAAAAGATGCTATGATGAATGTTGCAATTCCATACCATTGGCTTTTACGCCCTTCATATTTATTCATCAAGTCTCGTGTTTCTGATTTCACCAATTTCTTTTTTTGCCGCTCATCTAAAAATGCCGCGGCCTTTTTTGCTATCTCTTCCTTTTCATAATCTAGAAACATTTTATCAGAATGATTACTTCGCTGTTTTGCAAGATTATAAACCGCTTCAAGATATGATTCAAAAGTAGTGTGAGGAAAAGAATCTGCATTCTTCAATACCTCATCATTGATGTTTGCGTCTCCTGCTGCCAGGATAATGCCGTGAGAATTTCCATTTTGAATCTTTGCTCTTTTAATAGCAAAATCAGTAAGTCTAGCACCACCTGAACCGGATTGCCTTGAATCACTAATCAAGAAGGTTTCAAGCCCGTTAGTAAGATAGATTCCTACAGTCATTTTATCCTGTTTATGTCAGAACTAGTATATAAATCTTTCGTTTATTTAACCACTAAAGAGTGACTACAAACCGAAAGGTTTTCACTCCCTGCTTATCCTGCTCTCGTGGCCGTCCTTCCTTATCCTGATGATGTGGTCCACGAATCCTTCCATCTTGGCCTCGTGGCTTACTATGATGGTCTGCTTCACATGGGTCTGGTTGAGCACTTCTCGAACTCGGTCAAGCTGCTCTGAAGAAAAGCCTTCTGTGGGCTCATCAAGGATTATCAGGTCCCTGGTCCTTATGGTGCTCAAAAAGTCATTGATGACTTTGTTCAAGGCAAGCCTGTAGGCTAAGGCTACGCTGGTCTTCTCTCCTCCTGAAAGGTTGTCTATCCAGGTCTCATAGCCGTTCTGCTCAATCACAGGAGCGAAGTTATCGTCAAGCCTGATGCTTATGGTCTCGTCCTCTATGAGCGTGCTGAACCATTCCTGGAAGAAAGCATTGAACTCGCTGTATATCATGGCCAGGATGTTCTTCTCTATGAGGTCTGTCAGGCTGACAAAGTGCTCTTCCATCCAGCTCTTGAGGGAGTTGAGCCTGTTGAGATGCTTCTCACCCTCTCTCATCCTATCAATCTCTTTTTTCAGCCTCTCTGCTATCTGGCTGAGGGCATTAAGGCGTGTCTTGCTCTCGAGCGCTGACTTCTCAAGCTTGTATTTCTCCTCTCTCCTGGTCTCAAGCTCTTTTTTCGCTTTCTCAAAATCATTTTTCTTATCCTTCTGTTTCTCAAGCTTCTCATCAATCTCAGCGATCATGGAATTGGCTTTCTGCAAGTTCTCCTTGAGCTCCTTGAGCTCGTGCTCCAATAGTTTCTTGCGTTCCTTTTTCTCCTCTAAAGCTTCGAACTTGGCCTTCTTAGCCTCCACTTCCCGCTCCCCTTTCAGGTATTGCTCAATCTCTTCCTCGATAGCTTCTCTTTTCTGCCTGAACTTCTTCTCGAACTCATCCAGCTTTTCCAGGTTGTTCTCGCAGTTCTTGACCACCACGTGCTCTCGCCCTGTCACCTCGCTGATGTGCTCAGGAGTCACTTTCTGCTTGCAAGTAGGGCACTCATCGAGCTTTGAAATCTCATTTATCATCTTCAAGGAAGCATTCTTCCTAGTGCTGTTCTCTGCTCTCCTAGTGTTGATGTCAGAGAGCTGCTTCTCAAGGCTTTTCAGCTCAGCCTTCTTCTTCTCAACCAATTGCTTGATCTCATCTGCTTTTCTCAGGTCAAATCCTTCAAGGCCTCTGAGCAGCTCATCTAGCAGAGGGATTATTTTTTTCATCTCAGACTCGCTCCTCTCAAGCTGCCTGGTCAATGAGAACAGTTCGCTCTTGCTCACAGCAGCTTCTTTCTCAAGCTTCTTCATCTCTTCAAGCTCCTGCTCTAATTTCTCAAATCCATTCTGTGCATCTTCAAATGCATGCTTGACCTTAGCTAGTTCAGAGTCGCTTTGCTCAAGCTTTTTCTTGAGATCAAACGCCTGCTTGTCATAGTCCTCGAGCTCTTGCTTCTTGTCAGGAAGAGTCTCAAGCTTTCCTTCAAGCACATTGGCTCTGGCTTTCAGCTCTCTAATATATAATAAGGAGTTCTCCTTGACTCTCTTGTACTTGTCGATGTTGAACAAGCGCCTCAAGATGTCCAATCGCTCTTCCCTGTTCTCATACAATATCTTCTTCATCTCTTCCTGAGGCGTGAACACTGTGTAACGGAATATCAAGGACTTTGACTTGGTAAGAAGCTCCTCAGGGTAGCCTATCAATTCAAGGACTTTTGCCTTCAGCTCTTGAGGCGTTCCTTCAAAAGAAACATTGTTGACTATCAGCTCTCCGCTTTCCTGGGCAACACCTGCAAGAGTCCTCTTGAGCGAGCGCTTGATGAAGAGCTTGTCATTGCCAAGAGTGAAGTGAAGCTCAACAGAGCCCTGGCTTGCTCCGTGCCTGAGAAGAGTGCTTCCGCTCACCAATCCCTTCATGATGCCGAAGATGGCGAACTCCATAGCCAACAGGATGCTGGTCTTGCCACCGCCGATGTCACCTGAGAGAAGCACGCTGCCTGGAGGGAACTCAATGGTCGCATCTACGTATGAGCGAATATTCCTCAATCTTAAAGAACTGATAATCATAATTAAGAGGGAAAAAAAATGGTTATAAATAATTTGTTGTTTTGGGAATAGCATCCCTATTTCTTCAGGAGCTTCAGAGGCACATCTGAGCGTACAGTGTCCTTGTAGCCAACATCATAGTTCTCCCTCAAGTAAGAGTCAATCACTTCGCAGCCATTCTTGTAATTATCATCCCACTCCTGCTTTTTCTGCGCAATGAAGGTTTCTGGAGCGATTCCAAGCCTGTTAGCCTCACAAGTAAGCCTCTGTATTGTTGGTCCGTACGACGCCTTTAATGGGCCAACATGTACTCTGAGAGCAAAGTTCTCAATGTGCCTATCCATTTTCTCAAGGTAAGGCCAGAGCGTTTCAGGGTTAGGGTTGTACATCTGGGGATAGATGTCAAATCCAGCCTTCACGAACCTCTTGATGGAATAGAGCTGCTCTTGCATGCTAGGATTGGACTGCACATTGCTTTTGAGGTTCTCAGCATCACAGCCCTTCAAGGCAGTAAGAACCTTGACAGGATGCTCTGCAAGCTTCTCAAGGATGTGCTTCTCATAAATCCCTTCCTTCTCAAACCTCTTGACAACCGAGCCAGTTGATAGGTTGCTGTCAATCTGACCTACCAAGTCCAATCCTCGATTGCTTATCTCACGCCACACATCCAATACATAATCAAGCACAATAGTCGGCTCTCCTCCTGAAATCCTAAGCACCTTGATGTCAAGGTCAAAGCCAAACTCTTTATTATAGAAACTCCTTATCTTGTCTTTTGCAGACAGCATGCTATCAATTATTTCATCAACACCAAGCCAGGCCTTTCCAGGGGCTATCTTCCCATCATTGCTCTTATCATCAACAAAGCAATACCAGCACCCGCCAGTCTCTGTTCCGTCATGGAAATTGCAGCCAGCTACCTGGGCTATGAAAGGAGTGTTGTAATCAGAAGCTCTCCGGATATCAAATCCTTGGTTATGCTTGAACCATAAAGGGAAATCAAACTCCTGGCGCTTAATCAGCTCCTCGATTTCGCTGCTTGGCATCTGCCTGATGTCCTTGAAAGGCATCTTGTACTCAACCGCTGCCTTAGGGTCAATGTCCTTGATATTGAACTTAGCCCTGAAAACATACTCTCCAGTTTTAATGTTAGGCATGAGGTCAATCACCTTGGAAGTGTCCTTGCCCTGCAAAGTATTGGAGAAGTCTGTCACCAGCACTTTGTCGTCTTTCCTTAAAGTCTTCCTCAACTCAAGAGCCCTGCTTATCGCATCAGTCTTCATAATGCCCCCCCGCAAATGTTTAGCTGAATAACTCACCTAAAGAATCAGTCTTCAGGGCTCACCCCTCTTTTTGAGATGAAGATTCCAGATATTACTATATATATCTTTCTTTTTTAAAAAAACTTTATAAAGCCAGTAAGAATAATAATCTTCACAGCCCCGTGGTGTAGCGGCCAAGCATACCGGACTTTGGAAGTGCAGGAAGAGAAGCCTGTGCTGAACACATCCGTTGACCCAGGTTCAAAAGAGATTTTTGCGAAAAATCTCGTAAAAAGCAGGCGACATTCGCCTACGGCGAAGTCCCCTTACGAAAAGCAAGATCTCATGAAACTCCTGGCGGGGCTATTAACCAATGCGTGACTTGGGTGGACTACATTTTCCACCCAGCTCACTTTTTCTAGTTTTATCAAAAAGAGTCAAAATGTGTTCCTTGACTGTCACGCACTCGGCGTTCGCCCTGGCAGGGCTATTATGATTTTTCTTTAAAGGTGAAAAAATAAAATGATAAAGGAAAAATTAAAGCAAGATCAAGGGTTATTGGTGCTCTGGGCTGCTAAGTGCGCTGAGCATGTGCTTCCCTATTTCGAGAAAGAATATCCTCGAGACGATCGACCTAGCAAAGCCATTGAAGCAGGGCGCGCTTGGGTGCGTGGTGAGATAAAAATGAATGAAGTTCGTGCTGCTGCAATTGCAGCTCACGCTGCTGCTCGTGACTGCGAGCATTCTGGGGCTCGTGCGGCCGCGCGTGCATCTGGTCACGCTGCTGCAACTGCTCATGTTGTCACTCACGCCCCTCATGCTGCCAATTATGCTGTTACTGCCGCCGAAGCTGAAGGTATCGTTGGAGAGCGCGAGTGGCAATTTCGACATCTTTCAAAACGCCTTCGGCCAGTAATGAAAAAGTTAGTGAGATAAGAATTTGGCAGGGCTACTTATTTTTTTCTTGCCAAGAAAAGAAAATGTTTTTATATTAGAGTGGTTAAGCAGGCTTGTTTTGGGAGGGTGCCGGGTGTATGACTGATAATCTTTTTGACGTAGCTATCATCGGCAGCGGTCCTGCGGGCTTGTGGGCAGCTGATGAGCTGATAAGTTCTAACCCTAAGCTAAAAGTAGCTATCTTCGAGAAGAACACTTTCTCATCTGGCGGCATGATAAATGATTGCAAGCTCAACCTGACTCCTAAGATAGGCATGGATTTGGATGAGCTCAAGGTTTCTGAAGCAGAGGCTTGGGACTTTATCCAGAAGATTGATGACAAATTCCTGCAATACGGAGCAGACCCTGTTGTTTCTGGCACTAATGAGCACGAAATTAAGAAATGGGTTGACAGGGCTAAGAGGTGCGATGCTGAGCTGATTGTGTGCAAGCAAAGGCACATAGGAACTGACAAGGCAGGGCTTATTGTCAAGCAGTACAAGGAGGAGCTTGAGTCCCAGGGAATCAAGTTCCTGGTTAACACTCCGGTTGATGATATCCAGAAAGAAGGAGATATGTTCAAGCTAAAATCAGGCTTAAATGAGTTCCAAGCCAAGTTTGTCATCTGCGCTCCTGGCAGGGACGGAGCTTACTGGCTGAGAGACCTGGCGAAAAAATTAGGCATCAATTTCAGGTGGAGCGCAGTTGATGTAGGAGTAAGGATAGAGGTGCTGAGAGAAGTGTATGACCCGATAACTGATGTCATCTATGACCCTAAGTTCATCTTCAACACCAAGTGCCACGGAGACAAGGTCAGGACTTTCTGCACCAACCCTGGCGGAAGAGTCAGATTGGAGCCTGCCAATGGCAAAGGCTTCTTCCTGATAAACGGCGATGCTTTGAAGGACAAGAAGACTCAGAACACTAATTTCGCGATACTGAACACCATTGATTTAACCCAGCCTTACGGAGACACCACTGAGATGGCGCGCTCAATAGCCATTGAAACCAACAGGCTAGGAGGGGGCAAGCCCATAATCCAGAGGATGGGAGACTTCCTTAACGGCAAGAGGTCAAAGATGGAAACTTTCTATGACAAGAGCAAAGGCTATGACCAGGTAGAGCCTACTCTCAAGCCTGGCTTGCAGGTAGTTCCCGGAGACATCAACCTGGCTTACAGGGCGAGGATCATGCAGAACCTTGCAGAAGCCATTGACAGGCTTGACAGGATTGTTCCTGGAGTAGCTCATCCTGCGACCCTGATTTATGCTCCTGAGATCAAGTTCTATGACACCAAGTACAAGACCAACAGGTTCCTTGAGACCAACCTTGAGAACTTCTTTGTCGCAGGGGACGGAGCTGGTAAGAGCAGGGGAATAGTCGGAGCAGCCATGACTGGGATGCTCGCAGCCAGAGGAATTCTTAGCAAGCTTTAAATAGTAGTAAAACAAGGCATTTCTCAGAGAATATTGAGAATAAATTAATTCATCCAAAAGACAATATGGAGGCGGAATAATGATAGCAGTGATGTGCGACAAGTGCGGAAAGGCCATGACCAAGAAAGGCGTTCTCTTCATGAGCAACAGCAAGTTCGAGGTCTACAAGTGCTCTTGCGGCAACGAGAAGAAAATATGCCTAGGACTGGCTAATCCTTAAAAAAAAGGCATTGGCAAAAAAGCAGATTTTTAAATCGAGTTGCTCTACTTCTTCCTATGAATATCTTACCGAGCATCAGGATTATCGGCCTCACACTGTATCTGGAAAAACACAAGGTCTTAGTTATCGCTGACTCTCACATAGGCTATGAGGAAGCCTTGAACAAGGAAGGAGTGATGATTCCGAGGCTGCAGTATAAGGAGATAATGAAGCAGCTGGAGCCTGTCTTCAAAGAGATAAAGCCTGATATTATTGTGATGCTCGGAGACATCAAGCACGAGTTCGGAACAATATCACGACAAGAATGGAGAGACACTCTTAACCTGCTGGACTATCTGCTCAGCAAAACAGGAAAGGTTATCCTAATCAAGGGCAACCATGACACTATTCTTGGCCCGTTGGCTGACAAGAAAGGCTTGGCTGTCAGGGATAGTTTTCTTGTTGATGACGTCCTTTTCTGCCACGGCCATAAGCTTATTGATGAGAAGAGCGACTCTTTTAAGATGGCAAAAACAATCATCATTGGCCACGAGCATCCTGCGATCAGCCTGTGTGACGGCCCGAGAGTTGAGAAGTACAAATGCTTCTTGCTAGGCAAGTTCAAGAAGAAGAACCTGATAGTCATGCCCAGCTTTAATTTCGTGACAGAAGGAACAGATGTGATGCAGGAGAAGCTCCTGAGCCCTTTCATTGAGAGCCTTGATGACTTCGAAGCCTTTGTCGTCGGGGACAAAGTATATAAGTTCGGCAAGATTAGCAGATTGAAATAGGTTAGAAAGGGGGCGCTATCATATGGTATTGGAAAATAAGGTCAGTGAATCGTGGGCTTCTGTTGAGAGGATTGAGAAAGGCAGCCAGAAAAAGAGAAAGATAGTCCTGAGCTGCATCTACGGAGAATACTCTGTTGAGCTTAAAGACCCTGTGGCCAGGAAGCTATGGGTGGGTGACATGCTCAAAGCTGGATTTATAACTGTTCCTAGCAGCCTGACAGATTTCATCGGCCAGAAGCCAGAGCCAGGCGATGTGTTCACTGCTTCCCTGGAGCTAGAGTACTTGCGTGGGCCTGAAGGAGATTATATTTATCGCAGGAATTACAACTCTAGAAAAAGATAATTCTTAAGGCTTCGGGGCTCTTAATCTCTAGAATGTTGACTTTGATTATTTTTTCTTTTTCCTATTCTCTTTGCTCTTCCCTTTTTATTCTCCTGCTTGTAAACAACATAAGAATAGACCACCGCGTATATCGAGGCTAGGATTATGGGTGCTAAAAGCAGCAGGAAAGCTTGCTTGGGAAATATCAAGCCGAGAAGCACTAGCAGCGCAGCAATCTTGAAGAGCTTTCCTCCGATCAGGTGAGTCTTGTCCCACACCACATCGCTGCTCAGGGTCCACGGAGTCCTTATGCCGATGAACCAGTTCCTCTTGGCATTGCTTATCAGGATTCCAGCGTAGAAGAAGAGCAGAGCCATCGCGGGTATGAGCATCTGCACCATGTCGAATCTCATTCCAAGGTTCCATATTAGAGTCAGCAGGTAGATGTAAAGGAAGAACATCATGATCAGCAGGATGAACCTCTCATACTGGTTCCTGAACTTGTCGATATTCTCTTTCAACGGGTCTATCAACGGGATGAATATGAAAAGCAAGAACAAACCAGCAGACATGATGGGCATCAGGAATAATCCCCAGAACCTATCCATATATCCGTTCACTCTGCCCTGGGCATCCCAATGCGAAGCCATCTGCTCAGGCATCTCGGGGTAGAGATATAATCCTAGGAGGAAAGAGAGCATTATCAATGCTATGATGGCTGCCAGGATTTTTCTCATAATGACAGAAAATGCTTGCTTTCTTATCAATGTTTCGCAAGGCAAGCAAGGCAAAGTACACGATTAGGGTTTGCAATTTAATAAAATTTATAAATGCGCTCGAAAAGAAAATGCAGATACAATTTTTATGAGGTGGTTCATTTGGCTAAATCTTTTTTCACAAGCGAAAGCGTCACTGAAGGTCATCCTGACAAGATATGCGACCAGATAAGCGATTCTATACTTGACGACCTATTACGCCAAGATCCTTATTCCAGGGTTGCTATTGAATCCTTGACCACAACAGGCTCTGTTCACGTGGCAGGAGAGGTCACCACCAAAGGCTTTGCTGATGTCCAGCAGATAGTCAGGCAGACACTCAAGGATATAGGTTACACTGACCCGAGGTTCGGAATAGATTTTGAAGATGCTGGCGTCTGGGTGTCTATCCACGCCCAAAGCCCGGACATATCTCAGGGAGTGAGCGAGGGCAAGAATAAGGAGCAGGGAGCAGGAGACCAGGGCATGATGTTCGGCTTTGCCTGCAACGAAACAAAAGAATTGATGCCTTTGCCGATAATGCTTGCCCATAGGCTGGCCATGAAGCTCGCAGAGGTAAGAAAGAAAGGAATTGTCAAAGGGCTTGGTCCTGACGGCAAGAGCCAGGTAACTGTTGAGTACGATGATGGCAAGCCTAAGAGGGTTGATGCTGTGGTGATAGCGCAGCAGCACATCGATGATGTCTCTGAGGACATATTGAGGAAAGATATCCTGGAGAAAGTGATCAAGCCTGTGTGCGGCAAGTACCTTGATGCTAAGACCAAGATTTTCATCAACGCCACTGGCAGGTTCGTGATTGGCGGGCCAGAGGGAGACACAGGAGTCACTGGAAGAAAAATAATAGTCGACACTTATGGTGGAATGGGAAGGCACGGGGGAGGAGCATTCTCAGGCAAAGACCCTAGCAAGGTTGACAGGTCTGCTACCTATGCCTGCAGGTACATCGCCAAGAACATCGTGGCTGCTGGCCTCGCTGACAGGTGCGAAGTCCAACTATCATACGCGATTGGAGTCGCAGATCCCATGGGCGTGTTTGTTGACACGTTTGGCACTGGCAAGGTTGCTGATGACAAGATTGTCGAGCTCATCAAGAAGCATTTCCCGCTCAAGCCTGCTGAGATAATCAAGCACCTGAATCTGAGAAGGCCCATCTACAGGAAGACTGCTGCCTACGGCCACTTCGGCAGGGAAGACCCTGATTTCACATGGGAGAAGACTGATAAGGCTGAACTGTTAAAAAAGGAAGTAAAGAAATAAATTCTCACCTGAATACAGGATGGATGTATTCAATCTCTGCATCAGGCTCCTCTACGAAATTCTGTTTTGGGCAGTGGTCGCATTTCATAGCCACAAATCCTTTCTTCTTCTTGTCAGGGTCAAAGCATATTCCGTTGAATGAGTATTCGCACATCTTACATCACCGTTACATCTTGTACGCTCTTCTTTGTTTTCTCTGTTTTTAAACTTTGCGCAAATCATCCGTACACCATCACTATTTTATAATGGTTACAGAATACAAAAAGATATAAATACTCGCGAATCAAAGGAAATTATCAGAGGAAGGTTTATGGGGAAGAAAGGGTACCTAGGCATTGACGAGTCCAACAACGGAAGATTCCCGGAAATATTTGTCGCAGTCTATTCTGAGGATGAAGCAGATATCACTCATCATGACAGAGGGTTGTCGAAAAAAAGGAACAGGCTAGGTGACAGCATCAGCAGCATTCTAAAAGGAAGAGAATACCTGTACGTTATGGCTGGCGAGGAATACGGCAGGGCATTCCCTATGCCCAACATTAGTGTGATAGCATGTTCTGAGCTCATCAACTCATTCGGAGACCTGGAGCTCGTGATAATAGATGGGCTTCCGGGAGTCCAGTACATGAAAAAGCTTGAAAGCATGATCAAGTGCGGCACACAGATCAAGACTGCTGCAAAAGGCGACACCACCTACCCTATAGTCAACCTGGCAGACCGCATAGCGCACAAGCTCTACAAGTACCACTCAGAAGCCAAGAGAAGGAACAATGACGGGAATGATTATCAGGATAGCCTCATCATCCCCGGAATAGAGGATTATGCTTCCTTGTACAAGACAGAAAAAGATGAGAAAAGCCACAGGCAGAAAGAGCCTTTCATTAAGAACGCGGCAGTAGCGCTCCAGAAGATAGCATAAATAACCTTGTTCTAGCAATTATTAATTCAGAAGAATAATGCTGCCTAAAGCTTGGTCTTGACTACCTTGTCAGAGATAATAGCGGAATTACCGCTCGGGTCCTCGATGATGATCTTCAATTTCTCCTGGCCCCATATCACCCTGAGCAGCTTCTTCAGGATGTTCTTGGCCTTCTTCTTGTCATCCTCGTCCTCAGAATCATCCCTCAAGATCTCGACCATCTTCTTCATCCTCTGCAAGATGCCCTCGATGTTGGTGATGTAGCCATTGGAAGCTGCTCCAGGCTCAATGTTCCCGACATGAGGAATCTTCACAGTAGCATTGGCTGACTTGATGACGCGTATCTTCATGTCATCCTCAGAGCCTATCTCGATAGTATATTTGCACGGCTCTCGCTCCTCTTCTGATTCCACATCAGACTTGTGATAGTTGCAAGAAGAGCAGTTCATGGAGAAAAGATAGGTCTTGCCAAAGAAAGGCACGTCCGTCATGGCCTCTATCAAGGTGAGAGTCTTATTATGGCAGATAGGACATTCCTCGCCCTTTATCAGCGACGGAGCTTCATCCTCAGCTCCCTCTGCCTTCTTTGGCTTGGCCTCTTTCTCCTCTATTGCTTTTGCCTTTTTCCCCGCGGCACCAGCTTTTTTATTATCAACCATACCTTTCATACTGGAAAAGATGCTTTTTATAGTTTATGGTTATATAAACTAATAGTTCGCAACACCTAGGTTGTTTAATAGAAAGCTTTTTAAAACATCAATCAGGAATTTTTAAAGCTATTCATTTGCTGCACATTGTTTGCAACTGAGAAGTTATTTGCCTTTTTTGCATAGCTAACATAAACCTTTCTGTAATGGTCGTACATCATCTCTATTTGGGGTTTGATTTTTTTCGCATCATCCTTGGAGATTTCAAAATCAGTTATCTCTCCAGCTATAACCTTTTCCAGGGAATTGCCAACTCTTTGCCAGTCTGAAGCAAGAGCTATTGCATCCATCTGTTCTGGAGCCAAATCTGCTCTATCGTATAACGGATGAATTGAATCATTAATTTCATCCATCACACCAAGAACAAGATTTATTCTCTTAGAATCTGGATTTAAGCTGAATCCCATTCCATAGAAATCACGAACCGAGCTCATGCCTCTCAGAAAAGCCTTCCTGCGTTGCTTTCTTTTGGCTTCATTATCCTCAGGTTTTTCCTTTGATGCCAGCCACTGATTATAGCTTTTGACTGTTTCATCAAACTCAATCGCATAGTCCTTTTCTTGGGTTTTCATTAAGGAATGGAATCTGCTTGTGCAATATAAACATTTCGAAAAAAATAATAGTTCATAAATTCGTTAACTAATAAGAACAAAACTAGAGAAACAAAGAAAAAAACAATGAAAAAATCTTACATGTCTGAGTCGCCTGCTGCGCCTGCTCCGCCAGTCATCTCCTCCTTGAGAGGATTGGTGGCCTTGCTCCTGTAGATGGTTGCAAAGCTCGGGGTGATTACAATGTAGTCATCGCCGAAGCCTGCGATGTCGCCTTCTATGGCGTCACAGGTCTTCTTGAGCTTGTTGACTGCTCTTTTCAGCTCTACCAGATCTTTCTCTTTGAGAGGCTTGATGTTGACCAAAGCTATGGTGTAGCCTTCTCTCAGTGAGTCAAGCACTGGCTTGATGTCAGAGAAGTCGTTCATCACAAAAGGCCTTACAATGATTCGTGAGCCCTTGCCGCGCTCTGCTTCTGTGTTCAGCTCAACGTAATCATCTGTTGCCTGGACATTCTCATCCTCGTCAAAGTGCTCCTTCTTCATGCGTTTGAATGATAAAAACTTCCAAGCCATAATTTCCCTCCTTAATCCTCACCTTAACCGAGGTTTCATATTGATTGTATAATTAACCTTTGGTCTTACTCTTTTAATATATAAAGCTTTTGTTTTTCGTGCATAATTCCTGATAAAGCCCTAAAATGATTATGCAACCCAAGGGCCCAGCCTGTCTTTCAGCTCATCTATCATGGAGATGTCTGTCGGGTTGGTCTTAAGCCTCAAGGCCAGATAGTAGCTGGTGAGGTCTCCAAGGATGATGGCTGAGAACATCTTGCTGAGCAGCGAAGTCCCGTGTATGGCTATCTCTGTTGCGCTCACTCCTTTGCGCAGCATGATATCCTTGGTCAGCACCATTCTTCTCTGCACTCTCCTGTGGTCCTCATCAAACCTTAGGATGATGGCGTGATAGTTGCCTCGGACATTCTCGAAGCCCTGGAACTCATTGTGGTTAAGCTCAGAGAATACGTGGTTGAAAGCTTGGGTCTTGGAGTTCTCATTGAACTGGCACTTCCACCTGTAGCCTATGGCTCCGAATCTTGGTCCAGCATATATCAGTGGTGTCCTGTGGACTAGTTTTTCAGATAGTATCATGGCGTTCTTCTCCAATCCCGGGAGCTGGGCTTTGAGCTCTTCTTTGAGCTTGATGACGTCCTTGGCTTTGCTCTCAATCAATCTCAGCTTTTCAAGAATCCTTAGGATTGCGAAGAACAGATAGGCCAATGCAGCCCTGGGCTGATAGCCAGTGGGAATATTAACAATTATAAGCTTCGAAACTCGGGCATATTCCTCAATCTTTCCGCCAGTTGTGACCACGATGACGTCGCAGCCCTTCCTCCTTGCTTCCTTGTACATGCTCAAGGTCTCTTCTGTGTTGCCTGAGTAGGAGCAAGCTATGATAAGGGTTTGCTTGTCAACCCATAGTGGAAGCGAGTAGTCCTGGACAACTTCCAAGCGAATGGGCTGGTCTGCGAGAAATCCTTTTAGCAATAGGCCTGCTATGGCTGAGCCTCCCATGCCTGCCATTAGAACGCTAGAATATTTTCCTCCTGCTTTGCTGAAATCCAGGGTTTCTGCTAGTTTGTAGCCTTGCTCTGCCTGCTCAGGAGTTTGCAGGATAGCCTGCCTCATGTTCTCTGTATCGTATTTGTAGTAATCATCAGGCAGCTTAAGCTCTTGCTCAGTCATAAGAATCCTTCCTCATCTTTTCCCTTTGCCTAGAGAATTATTTCCGGATTTTAAATACTTTATGATAACAGCGAACCGCTAATCAATGTGAGAGTCATAAAATTTCACGCTTCAGTGTGAGAGTAGGATTGAGCACGGTTCGCTGGGATGAGAACGCTCGCAGGACTTAAAATCTCTTACTTTAGTGTGAGCGTTCCCATAAAAATGATTGAAAGGATTAATTAGAAAGTTTTAAATACGCCCGCTATTTATTATTGATAGTTAAAAAAACTTAAAAAAGGGGCTGGTGAATGAAGCAAGATAATAATTTCTCCTACTTGATAGGCATACTATCTTTGGCCCTGATTCTCTTGCTCTTGATTGCCTTAGCAGGAGCAGAAGTAGATGGCGGGGCGGCTGATCTCACTGCAACAAAATCGCCTGTTACTCCGCCAGAAAAACCTTCATGGTTCTTGCCCATCATAATATCAGTCATCATCCTTGAGGCTGGTTTCATCTTCATCATCCTGAGCAGGAGAAAAGCCAAGAGCCAGACTAAAGCTCTGCCAGAGGCAGAGAAGAAGCCAGAGCCTGAGCCCAAGGACCTGACTATCAGGCCAGACATGGTGATATCTTATGAGAAAGTCAGGCACGTTGAGAAGTTCATCGAGAGCCAGTTGCGAAAGGGCAAGAGCACCACTGAGATCAAGCACGAGCTGATAAGCGTGGGCTGGGACGAGCACGTTGTCGAAGTCATCTTGCACGATGTCCACACAGTAGACAAGAAGATTGACAAGCTCGACAAGTTCGTGCTCGAGAACATCAACAAAGGCATGCCCATTGATGAGATAAGGACAACGCTAGTCAACATAGGCTGGCGAGAAGACTTGATAGACTTGGTGCTTGACGACTTCAAATGATTCTGAGTGATAACAAAAACTCGCTGCTCGAGCCTATCTGCGACCTGAAGGTCGTAGTATTACGGCTCTCGCTTAATCGCGAGTTTTTGGGACGAGCAAGCAAGGCTTGCTGGCTCAGAAAATCAGTTGTTTTCTGGGACCAAAAAGTCGAGCCTGTATCTACAAACTAAAGTATATAGTATTATGCTCGACTTTTTGATAAAAAAGATTTATTAATTCATGCCTATTTCCCCTCTTCTCCATGAGAATATTCATCCGTACTTTCGGCTGTACATTGAACCAGTCTGACAGCGAGGTAATGGCAGGATTGCTTGCCAAAGCTGGCCATGAATTGGTCTCTGAGCTAGCAAACGCAGAGATGGTGCTCTTCAACACCTGCACAGTCAAGGACAAACCAGAGAAAAGGTTTTATTCTGAACTTAAGAAAGTCATGGATAGCGGCAAGAAGGTTGTGGTTGCTGGCTGCATCCCCCAGTCAGACTCATATAATGAGTCATTGAAGCATGTTTCATTGATTGGAGTCCGCAATCTTGACAGCATCGTTGAGGTCGTGGAGAAGACTGCTGCTGGCCAGGCAGTGAGATTGCTTGGCTCAAGCAATAATCCAAGGCTTAACCTGCCGAAGATCAGGAAGACTTCTGCTGTCGAGATAATCCCCATAGCAGTCGGATGCCTTGGCGAGTGCAGCTATTGCAAGACCAGGTTCGCTCGCGGCAAACTGATGAGCTATGAAGCTCGAGCCATCAAGAAACAGTTCGAAGATGCATTGGCTGATGGTGTCAAGGAGGTGTGGCTGACAAGCCAGGACTGCGGAGCCTATGGAAAAGACATCAACTCAAGCCTTCCTGAGCTGCTCAATGAGCTCTTGAAGGTCAAGATGAACCCTGATGTCAGGATAAGGATAGGCATGATCAATCCCAACCACGCCCTTGAATTCCTGGACGAATATGTGCAAATCCTCAAGCATCCTAATGTGTTCAAGTTCGCTCACCTGCCTGTGCAGAGCGGAAGCAATAACATCTTGAGCTCGATGAACAGGAAATACAAGGCCGAGGACTTTGTGAAGATAGTCAAGAGGCTCAGGAAAGAAATCCCTATGATAACCATAGCCACAGACATCATCTGCGGCTTCCCTGGCGAGAGCGATGATGATTTTGACAAGACTTACAAGCTGCTTGAGGCTCTCAAGATTCCAGTGGTCAACATCACCAAATTCTCTCCGAGGCCCAGGACTCCTGCTGCTAGGATGCAGAAGCTCAACACCAAGATTGTCAATCAGAGGTCTTCGAGGCTGGGTGAGCTCCAGGCGTGGTTCGTGGACAACAGGGATTGGCTGGGCTGGAAAGGCAGAATAATCATTGACAAGATGGGAAAAGAAGAGTCTGTGGTCGGAAGGAATGATTACTACAAGCCTGTTGTGATCAAGAAAGCTGACATGGCTGGCAAGAAGCTAGCGATTGGCGATGTTGTAGAAGTCAAGGTTGATGGTGCCATGCAGAATTATCTAGAGGCAAGTCCTGTATGAGAAACCATTCTCATATGCTGCTCACTCTCTCACTCACCCTCTTATTTTTTACGCATTTGCTTTCAGATACCCCCTGATGAACCTTGCGCGTTCAAGGTCTTTGCTCTCAATCTCTCCAAGGTCAACTTCGAGGGGCTCTTCTGAATCCTCATGGGACTCTCTCACTTTCACACCCCCTGAAAACCAAGTGAAAATCCTGCTTGACCCACTGGTTTTTTTATGTACAACCCAGAGGTGTTTTTTTAATATTTAAATATTGTGGTGATTCATCATACTTTATCATACAAAACGTAAAATTTAAATATGCGATGCACATTTCATCATACTTAATTCTTTTATCGAGGGGGATTAATATGAAAGAGAGAATCACTTTAACAATTGAGAAGGAAATTCTAGGGAGAGTAGACCGAAGCATCAACGGCACTGACGTGAAGAACCGAAGCCACGCAGTAGAGCTATTGCTCACCAAGGCATTCGGCGAGAACAAGCCCTCCAAGGCCATCATACTGGCGGGAGGGAAAGGCACCAGGATGAAGTCCATGACCAATTCCTTGCCCAAGCCCATGCTGAGGATACACAACAAGCCCATCCTCGAGCACAACATAGAGCTGCTCAAGAAGCACGGAATAAAAGACATAGTCCTGAGCATCGGCTATCGAGGAGAGAAGATCAAAGAGTACTTTGGAGACGGAAGCCAGCTCGGAGTCAACATATCATATGTCGAAGAGGACGAGCCCATGGGGACAGCAGGCCCTCTCAACCTGCTCAAAGGCAAGATCAACGACACCTTCATACTCATGAATGGCGACGAGCTCAAAGAGATAGACCTGGAAGACATGTTCATGTTTCACAAGAAAAACAAAGGGACAGCAACCATTGCATTGACAACTGTAGAAGACCCATCCATGTACGGAGTGGCTGTGATGAACGGCAACAAGGTCATGACCTTTGTGGAGAAGCCAAGCAAGGAGAGCGCGCCAAGCAAGCTCATAAGCGCAGGGCTCTACATCCTAGAGCCAGAGATACTCAAGACCATCCCTGACGGATTCTCCATGATGGAGAACGATGTCTTCCCTAAGTTAGCAACCAATGATAAGCTGCTAGGATATGTGTTCTCAGGCCAATGGTTCGACACAGGCACGCCAGAAAGATTCAGCCTAGCGGAAAGGGAATGGCAGAACAAGTGATATGGTGACTGATTTCCAGAAAAAAGTCTACGAACTGACTAAGAGAGTGCCGCGAGGGAAAGTCACAAGCTATTCTGCGATTGCGAAGAAACTCAGGAGCAGCCCGAGGGCTGTTGGCCAAGCATTGCGGGTGAATCCCTTCGCCCCGATTGTTCCTTGCCATAGAGTTGTCAAGAGCGATGGGACAATAGGGGGATTTAACGGGCAGACATGCGGAAAATCTATTGACAGAAAGATTGCGATGCTGAGAGAAGAAGGCGTGACAGTGAAAGATAGCAGGATAGAAAAAAAGTTTTTTATATGAGCTATGGTTTGCTGTTCCTATGGTTAAGCCAAGCACAATAGAGGAGCAACTTGCAAAGCATGACATCTTATTGAATAATATCAAGGACAATCTTCCTGAGCTAGAGAAGCTGCTTGAGCAAGCTGATTCTCATTGGGGCGGAGAAGACGCGGTCTACAGGTATTACCATCAGTCATTCAAGGTCAACAGGGTGCAATCACTCACGCAGGAAATGTACGAATCCCTGGGAAAAATCTCTCCGCACGAGAAAAAAGATGTTCCAAATAAATTCTTCAACAACATCATGAAGCAAGGAGCCAGCGGCTTTGAGTTCAGCATAGAGCACAACTACAAGTGGGAGAAAACCTACCGTCCTTGCCTGGAAGCCTTTTTCCATGCGCATTATTTCCTGGAGATGGCTGTGAAGTACGGAAAGAAATATGAAAAAGCACCGAGCATGCTTGATTCTGGCTGGGCTGCACTGCTAGAGCTGTACAATATAAGATAACTTCATCTACAACTGCTTGTTCTTCACATAATGCTCATATGTCAAGCGCACTCCGTCTTCTAAGCTAACTTTTGACTCATAGCCAAAATCCTTTTTTGCATTCTGGTTGGAAGCAATCCAGAAATCAGGCTCTGACAATCTTATCTTCTGCACATTAAGCAATGAACAACTGCCTGAAAGGTGTGCATAGGCGTCTCCTGCATATGAAAGCGCCTTAATGAAAAGAAAAGGTATGCTGATGCTCAATGGCTTTTTGTCCATGGCTTTGAAGATGGCCTCATGCATTTGCTGCCAACTGACAGACTCATCATTGCACATGAAATAAGTCCTTGCTATGGTCGTATCAGAAAGAGAAGCAGCAATCATACCATCTACCAAGTCATCAATGTAAATCAAAGACATGTATTTCTTCTTATTGCCAGCATAGATGTTCATGCCTGACTTGACCATCTTGAAGATATTCAGGAAATCAGGGTCTCCAGGGCCATAAACACTGCTGGGACGGACAATAGTGCATGGCAGAATTGAGTGATAGCCTTTCACTGCCTGCTCTGCCATCCATTTGCTCTCGCCATAATACTCCACAGGGTTTTCTTCTTCTGACTCTGTCCTGTAGTGCTGCCTGCTTTTTGACGGGCCTGCTGCTGCCTGGGAGGATGCGAAGACAAATCTTTTCAGATTAAGGCTTTTTTGTTTCAAAGCATTGAGCAGGTTCTCTGTAGGCACAACATTGGCGTTATAGAAATGGCTGAAAGATACTTCTTTTGTGACGCCTGCTATGTGGAATGCGTAATCAACATTCTTGCAAGCCTCGCAATCAACAAGAGTCTGGGCATCAGAGTAATCCACCAGGTGCTCGCCTGTTCTCAAAGCTCCTTCTCTCTTGAGGCTTACAATCTCAGCATCGCTGAACTGCTTCTGCAATGATTTCTTCAGGTTCTTTCCGATGAAGCCGCTGGAGCCTGTCAATAGTATCTTCATTGAGAGGAGAAAACTAGCTTTAAATTTAAATTATGTGTTTGGAAAAGAAAAATAATGGAAAAAAAGGAAAGATTATTTTCTCTTCTTGACTTTCTTTATGTCTTTCTCAAGCTTCAGCTCTTCCAGGAGTTCCTTGTACCTGTTCCTGATGGTGACTTCTGTGACTCCGGCGACATCTGCGACTTCTCTCTGAGTCCTTTTCTCACCGTTGATGAGAGCTGCGACGTAAAGCGCTGCTGCTGCTATGCCTGTCGGCCCTCTGCCTGAAGTCAATTCGACGTTCTGGGCTGACTCGATTATCTCGACAGCTTTGCTCTGGGTCTCTGCGTTGAGCTTTAGGCTTGAGGCGAATCTTGGAATATAATCCGCAGGGTTGCTGGGCAGTATCTTGATGCCTAGCTCTCGCGTGATGAACCTGTAAGTCCTTCCTATCTCTTTCTTCTCGATGTTGGAAGCTTCTCCGAGCTCATCAAGAGTCCTGGGAACGTCATGCCTTCTGCAGGCAGCGTAAAGCGCTCCTGCGACTACTGACTCCATGCTTCTTCCCCTGACTAGCCCTTTCTGCACAGCAAGTGTGTAGATCCTTGCAGCTTCCTCCTCGACGCTGCTGGGTAGCTTGAGATAGGAGCTCACTCTCTTGAGCTCTGACAATGCCAGCTTGAGGTTCCTCTCGATGGCTGTGCTTATTCTCTGCTGCCATTTCCTCAACCTGAAGAACTTGCTCTTGGCCTTGCTCCCTAATTGGTATAAGTCTGATTTTTTGCCTACGTCCGTCCCCAGTCCTTGGTCGAAATGAGTGTAGCTCATGGGCGCTCCTGTCCTTCGCATCTTCTCTGCGTCTTCTCCGTCGAACTCCCTCCATTCCTGGTCAAAGTCGACCATCTTGTCCTCTACGACAAGACCGCAGTCTCTGCAGATGATCTCTCCTTTCTCCTTGTTCCAGAACAAGTTTATTCCGCCGCACTCAGGACATTTCTTGACAAAAGTCATTCTGCTCCCCCCATTGAAGATGATGTTAACTTATTAAGCCCCCGGACCTAACAAATAACTTTATAAAGTGGAAAAAAGGAAGGTTTAAAAATCTTTCGCTTGTAATCGTCTAAGGCTGAGAAATGCTTTTTCTTGCAACCGATTAGGGAAAAATATAAAAACTTGCTAATCTGAAATAGAAAGTATTAAAAAGCCAAAATGAATAGTCACAAAAAGGATATTTCAAAAAAGAGGGGAAAGCCTTCTCTGAGGGTTTCTCATTCACGGGAAGAGGAGATGGAAAGAGGGCAGATTTGGAGTGTTGATGTCTTGTTAGCTGTCATCATATTCGTTTCAGTAATACTGATATTCTACGTCGCCATGACTTCCAATCAGAAGCCTAACATACAGGACTTGGAAGCAGAGGCTGAGAACATCAAGGTGGAGATTGAGCAGAACCACGAGATAGGGTTCATCACCAATGATGAGGTGGACATGTCCAAGTTCCTGGCCTTCAGAGACAATGTAACAGTAGACTACAATGCCATGAAGCAGAAGATGGGAGTGAAAGGAGATTTCTGCCTGTTCTATGAGGACGAAGGCTATGTGGTCATCATCCCAACTTCAGATGGCAACAAGACTGTAGGCATAGGCAGCTCCAACATATCCATAGGTGGCCAGCCCTGCGGCTTACCCATCCCAGTTATCCCATAATTAAAAATATTTATAAACAAGCCCTTCTTGGAATCAGTTATGCTCTTAACCTATTTTTTGCTATTGCTCATAGTTTTCATAGGAGTGTTTGTCGGGCTTTTGATAAGCTATTTTTCCAAGGAAGAGCTAAAGCCAGGCTTCCAGTACATCAATGCCCTGCGCCACATGATATTCCTGGTTATAATCGTGCTATTCTTCATCTACAATCCAGATTGGGTGTTTGCAGTAATAATAGGAGCTATCATACTCCTCTTCAGCTTCCACAAGCACAGAGAGACACTATACTATTACGCCCTTGCGCTCTTCTTCTTCCTATCATGGAAGTACAATGGCTTTGGCTTGATATCTCAGCTAATCTTCCTTTACGGAATAACTCTCGGAAGCATCTATCTCCACGCTCACATGAAAGAAAAAATCAAGAAGGTGATTCTCGGAGCATTCTACAGGTACGCAGGCTTCCTCATATGCGGAGTTGCCCTTGTGATTTTCTTATCATTGCTAGGACTAATTTTATAAGCAGGCAAAAATTATCTTTCTATCATGAAGCGGGTCATCACCAAGGACAGCAGCATCACCTTCTACAATGAGGAATACGGCGAGACCTATCATTCAGTCACAGGAGCTGTGGAGGAAGCTTTCAGGAAGTTCGCGGAGCCAGCGCTTATAGCTACCAAAGGCAAGAGCCATGTCAGAATCCTCGATGTGTGCTTTGGTCTGGGATACAATTCAGCAGCTGCAATTGATGAGATTCTCAAGCAGAATATAAATTGCGAAATCACCATTGTCGGCTTGGAAAAGGATGAGAAGGTACTTGAGCAGATAAAAAATCTGGAGCCGATGATAATCAGCTATCCCGTAATAAAAGACATGATTGAGCACAACTACAAGTACGACCGGAACGGCATAAAGATTGACCTATTGATCGGCGACGCCTTGGAAACAATAAAGCAGGTCAGCAAGGAAGTGAAAAAATCCAAGGAAAAAATCGACAGTTTCAATAAGAAACTTCAAAAACAAGGTGTTTTTGACATCATCTTCCTGGACCCTTTCAGCCCAAAGAAGAATCCTGAGCTATGGACAGAAGAATTCTTCAGAGAACTAAGAAAATTAATAAAGCCAGACGGCATACTCACAACCTATTCCTGCGCAGGACAAGTGAGGAGAAACCTCAAAGCAGCAGGATTCACAGCCAAGGACGGGCCATGCGTAGGCAGGAGAAGCCCGTCAACAATAGCATTTCCGCAACAATTATTAGTAAGTGGGACTAAGTGAGCGTAGCGAACGCATGTCGCACACCTTCAAACGAAGCAGATCTTCGTTGTCCCAAAAGCAAAAGCTTTTGTGATACCAGATTTTGTGAAATCTGTGCCCCTGTGGTATAGCTTGGATAGCATGAGAGCTTGCGGAGCTTTAGACCTGGGTTCAAATCCCAGCGGGGGCGTTTTCACGAAGTGAAATAAGCAACTGCTGGCTCAAAAACAGTCAAGTGTTTTTGCCTGTCAGCAGGGGCGTTTTCGCGCAGTAGAATAAACCATTATGGAAAATTCTTAAATAACCTTCTCCAGCGCATCCAGGATTTTATAATCTCCTGGGAACATTTTTAGCTTTCTTGCTTCAGGTATTGATAATAATCTCATTCCAGCCCCTTCTTTGACTGTGAATAGCTTCAGATTATTCTTAATGGGGGCTACAAACACATATTCGATAACTCTCAAT
>JBGOZE010000003.1:0-46681 GCA_041479965.1 Candidatus Nanoarchaeia archaeon
ATGAAAATGAACATGCATCTACTAATCGGATTATTCTTGATAAGCGCAATGCTTATTCTCAGCAGCACTGCCAGTAGCTTCACCATCACGCAGGTGACAGAACTGAAGGACACAACCATCGAGTTTGTCCCTTACAGGGAGATTGTCGTCAATGAAGGAGTGGTCTACCAGATAAAGCTGACCAACACCGGCGACAAGGAAAAGATCTATGAAATCACCCCTGACGCTGCAACCATACATAAATTAGGAACCTACAGGATGGACCCTTCTGACACGATAACACTTGAGCCTGGTAAGCAAGAGACAGTCTACCTATACCTTTCTGTTGAAAATTCAGAGAACGCAAGGACAGTGATACCTATGAAGATAGAATCAGGGTCTTCAGAGACCACCATCGAGCTCGTCGCAAGGCCCATCGGCCCATTTTTGCAGGCGAAGGAGCAACCCAAGACCAACCTGCTCAGGGAGCTTTTCAAGATAGTGCTCGCCATCCTTCTCGTGATTGTGATTCTCATCGCAATAATCCTCGGCTTCAGGAAGATAAGGAAGAAGAAGGAAGAAGAGACAGAGGAAGAGCTGAAGCCTGATTTTGAAGAGGAAGTCGAGACCTACTACTGATTATCTTTTCATGTTAGTTTCAGGATAATAAAAAAATGTATAGGGGGAGTTGATATGAGAAAAATGCTTAATATAAAATTTGTTTTGTTAATTGTAATGCTTGCAGTGCTTATGAGCCCTGTGCAGGCAGCATTGATAGTCAATAAAGTCACAGACGAGTTCTCGCTGGAAAGCCCTTATCCTGTGGATAATGTGAAAGCCTGCCAGTGCAGCCAGAGAGCAGACATCCTGGAGATCAAGAACATAGGAGATTTCAAGGCATTATTCAGAGTAGAGATATACTCCCCTGTAAAAGATATCATCACTCTGAGCGATGAAGCCTTCACTCTCAGCCCTGGAGATGAGAACAAAGTCTATGTTTATATCAAAGCTCCCTGTGACCAGCCTCTGAACGCATTCTATGTGGCCAGAGTCACTACGGATTATGGCAGGAGCAAGGAGATATACAAGGAAGTTGTCTCAAAGTCGTGCCAGAACATCAAGTATACCAGCCAGGTCATGAACACCAAAATCCTGCCAGGAGACATAGTCACCATCAAGATAGACCTGCAAAATGTTGCTGACTACACAGACACTTTCAAGATCACACCAGACGCATATGCTGATTACACGGTGATCAGCGAGAAAGAAGTCAGCCTTGCACCTGATGAGACTAAAACCATCTACCTCTATGTCAAGTACCCTATATCATCCTATGGAAACATACTATACCCGTTCACCATCAGCTCTGAAAAAGGCAAGAACTCAGTGAAAGGAGTGGAGAGCTTCACCATAGAGAGAGACTATGATTATACGCTCAAGACAGATGAGCTTGAAGTCAGCACTTGCGAAGATGTCACAAAAGAAATATCCATAACCTTCAAGAACTTGGCCAAGACCTCCAACAGGTACTATCTCCAGTTGACAGCGCCCGGATTCGTGAAGCTGAACCAGGATTCGGTTGTGCTCAAAGGAGAAGAGGAAGGCCAGGTCAAGCTCATAGTCAATCCCACTCAAAAAGATGTGGGTGAGTACAATCTGATGCTCAGCACCAGGACAGAGTACGGAGATATGCTCAAAGACAAGAACTTCAAGCTCAAAGTGAATGATTGCTTTGATTCCAAGGTCACACTTGCAGAATGGGAAGACCAGGTGACTGACAAGGCCTGCTGCGGGCACAAGACCTACACCCTCAACATCAGGAATGATGGGATGTATGAGGAAGCCTACGAAGTCATTGTGGACAGCCCGGGCTGGGTAAGTGTGAGCGAAGAGAACAGGTTTGTCAGAGTCAAGCCCAGCCAGAACGTCAACATCCCAGTCGACATCAATCTTCCATGCGTAGACGCAAAACAGACATCATTCGTGATGGTAAAGCAGCTAAAAGCACCTTACCAGAGCCACGAGATAAAGGTGTCGCTTGAAAGCGTCAGCCCCAGGAGTTGCTACAACGTCGATCTTTTGCAGGACAAGTACAGGATCAATTATGATACCAACAGCATCTCCATGCTGCTCCAGAACAATGGGTTAAAAGGAGGCACCTACAAGCTGAAGCTAGGGGAGCTTGACTCAAGATTCGTCTATCTGGAAGAGGACACCATGGAGTTCCAGCCTGGCGAGATAAAAGTCGTGCACGTATACCCGAGGAATTATAGTGGTTACAACCAAGGAACCTATCTCAACAAGCTGACCCTGACAATGACGCTTGTGGACCAGGACATCGACATAAGATATGATAGGCAGTTCTGGGTGGTGCTGAAAGACAAGAACTTCTTCACCAAAGCCATCGACTATGTGCTGAACTTCAACTATTCGAGAATGGGCTGGTGCGGCCTAGTCACTTTGATATTGCTAGGATTAACAGTCCTGATGATTATCCTAGTGATATACCTAAGGTTCAAGAAAGACCTGAAAGTCAAGAGGATAAAGGCGAGCGTTATGAAGAAGATAAGGATAGTCAACATAGTCCTGATCCTGCTCTTGATACTAGGCATACTGACCTTGGTATTGATAGGCAGCCCTAACACAGGCAAATTCTATGAGGACTCAAAGAAAGAGCTCTTCAACTCATCACTATTCCATGAATGGAAACAGAACACACCTTACCAGATAGACATTGCCAAGTACTTCTCAGACCCTGACATGGACTCCTTGAAATTCACTTCAAGCCAGCCAGACCACATCGATGTCAGGATTGAAGGAAGCATCGCGACTCTCAGACCAGAGCATAACTGGGCAGGCGAGGAGAAGATTGTGTTCACAGCCAATGACAAGAAAGGAGGAGTGACAGATAGCCCATTGATGACTCTGCGGGTGCTCAAGAAGCAGCCAGCGGGAATCCTGGCCTACTGGAACACCTTCTGCGTGCACATCAACCTGGTGCTGGTGATAATCCTAATCCTGCTGGTGCTCTTGCTCGTGGATGTTATCGAGGAGAAAGGATACAACCACTACAATCCCAACAAGAACAGGAAGAAATAGGTAGCTCAGATAAATTATTTTATGCTTTCAAGTAAATATCTCAATAAAGACCTTCTTGGCCATGGTCTCCTTGCGCTTGACGTTCTTGATGTTCCTTGCCAAGCCTGACAGCTCAAACACATCCTTGACCCAATTATAGAAATCATTCTTCTGCTCGTTCACATGGAAAGAAAAAGAATCAGGATTCATGTTCCTTAGAGCATCAGGAAGCTCATTTATGGTCCTGACTACTGTACCATCACACACATAAAAGTACTTTTCCGGAGGTATTTCCGTGGTAATCATGGTCCTGTCCTTAGGATAGCTTGCTTATAAGCTTTTCTGTTGAGGTTTTTTTAGTAAGCTTTAAATAAGCCTCTTCTCCTCTATGGTAAGTCGGGGACGTAGTATAAACCAATTTGCCGCAAGGCAATGTGGGTACAGCCTGGCTAGAATAGTCGCCTCCAGAGCGACGGACGAGGGTTCAAATCCCTCCGTCCCCATATCTTTTTGTTCTTATATTAAGAAACTTTTATAAATACACTTAACTTAAGAGAGTGAGTAATAATTGATAAAGAAATAAAGGGTGGTCAAAATCGCATCAAAAGATTTCAACAAGGAGCTTTCAGGATATATCGGCAGAAGAAAAACAGGGAAAGGGTTGTTCTCCAAAGGCATAGGCATCAGGATTGGCGGGAAGAAGAAACAGCCTGCAGGCAAAGCCGCTGTGACAAAAGCCCCAGGAGTACAAGTAGAGTATAAACAGCCTAATTTCCTTTCCAAACTGTTCTCTTTCAGGAGAGGACTCATCAAGGAAGCTGGACAGTCAGAAGACCTTGGTCCTGAAGAGATGGCTAAGCTGCGAGGCATGGAAGACGAGATAGAGGACACAGAGAAGGAGATAGTTGAGAAGGAAGAAGAAGTCAAGGATATCAGAGAGAAAGAGGAAGTGCTCGTCGAGAAAAGAGAAGGCATGCTGACCAAGCTGTTCGGCAAGATGAATATCCTCAAGAGGAAGCGCATGAGCCAAGAAGCCCAGGAAGAGCCTGCTGAAAACGAGGTTGATGAGCCTGCGCTTGCAGAAGACGTGGTCGAAGTCATCAAGATAGCCCACAGATGGCTTAATGAGCTGCCTCCTGGCAAGAAGAGGAGCTTCAAGGCCAGTAGCGACTTCAAAAAGTACAAGGAAGTATTGGAGAAGTACGGTCTTGCAAGGGAGAAGAAGGAGTAAAGCCCCGCCGGCGTTGACTGCATAGCAGGCACAATCAAAATTGCAGTTGACAATTTTGTGTGCCAAGAACCAAACGGTTCTTGTCAACTCAAAAATGCTCGCATTTTTGTTGTTTGAGGCGCAATAAAATGTTCTATTTTATTTTATAAAATAGTCTATTTGCTCGTCATTATCTCGATAACATCATTGTTGTGCAGAGGAGCTTCCTTGGCTACGGGCTGCTTGGTCTTAAGGTTGATTGCTTTCACAAAATTATTTCCGATGTCTGTGTGAACTTTAAAAGCAAATTCATGGGCATTTATTCCTTTTGGAACTAGGAAACAATCCGGCAATACCTTGCCGTCTTTGTCTGTAAGCTTGCTATTAGCAACTGGATAAACAGCTATTCTGTTGAGCAGTTCAAAAACTGCCTTGTTAAGGACATCCTCTACTCCTGTTGTACCCAGCTTGTTAAGGAGATTAGTTTTTATAAAATCCAAAGCTTTCTTCTGCCTATCATTAAGGCTTGCTTCATTGATTATCTCGAACTTGTTGTCTCCAGGAATGTATTTTATCATGCCATGCTTTACTGCTTCTTTAAGCGCAAGCTCTGATTCTGCACTACAGGGAATAATCATCTTGTCAGGAAACTCTTTTCTCAATCTCTCATAGTTCTCTCTTGCGCCAGGCACATCAATCTTATTGGCAGCAATAATCATTGGCTTGGTCTTTTTCCTAAGAAAAGATGCTAACCTGAACAGATCATCATTGCTCCAATTAATCACTATCTTGTCCTTGAGAGCTGTAACTTTAAGAGCCTCGACCATTAATTCTTCATCAACTCCAAGGCTTCCCAGCTGTTTTGCAAGCACATTCTGCACCTGAGACTGTTCTTGCTGGATCTGCCTTGCAAGCCTATCCCAGCCCTTCTTAAGAATGTCATGATACCAGTGGTCAAGCTCAACCTCTAAGAATCTTATATCACTTGCAGGGTCGCATGAGCCAGGACTAACAGGCTCGCCCCTCTCATTAGTGCAACCAGCAGTATCAATGACGTGGATAAGAGCATCTGCCTGGTTGAGATCATTCAAGAATTGGTTGCCCATGCCCTTGCCTTCGTGGGCTCCTGGAACAAGGCCAGCAACATCAATTAGTTCAACAGGCACAAAACGATTATGCTCAACACAATAACCAAGCCTGGGTTTGCACTGAACATTAAAATCCTTGTCAACACAAGGAATCTTGACAAAACCAATGCCATGATTAGGCTTGATAGTGACGAAAGGATAATTAGCAATAGCTACTTCTGCAAGAGTCATAGCTTTAAAGAAAGTGCTCTTACCGACATTAGCCTTACCAACGACCCCTATAATCATCTCAAGGGGAAGAAATGATTAATCCTTCTTAAAGGTTTTCAAAAACCCATATTTTTTTATATAAGCACAGAATAACCAACTCTTATACGGCTGTGGTCTAACGGCATGATCGGAGCTTCCCATATGAGAACTAGAAAGTTCTAAACTTTTCACTCTCGTGAAAAGAGCTCTTGGCCCGGGTTCAATTCCCGGCAGCCGTATTCTTAATTTTTTTCAGAATTACTCTTCCTCAGCAAACTGCTTGATGGCCTCGAAGTTCTCTACGATTAATTTGGCTTTTCCTCTGCCGAACTGGAACGGGAACTTGTCATTCTCGTCTCTCTTCATGATTATCATCTTGTTGCCTTTGAACTCGCCGTATTCAATCAAAATTTCACCTCGATTCAATTTTGGTGTCGCAAAAATCTAGTTTTTTGCGACTATCATATTATCACCTATCACCTTATTTTGTGCTAATATCATCTGCGAGGAGTGGATTGGTTTTTAAAAGTTCCTGTTTTTCCGAATAAGCATTGATAAACTTAATAAAACAATGCTGTTTCCTTTGGGCCTATGAATGAGGAATCTGTCTGGGTGAGGAAGTACGCTCCTAAGAAGCTCATTGAGATTGGCGGCCTTGATAGCGCCATTGCCGAGCTGGGCAAGTTCGTCACTCGCTTCAAGAAAGGAAAAGCTCTTCTGCTTTATGGTGGTAGCGGCGGCGGTAAGACCAGCAGCGTCTATGCCTTGGCTCATGAGCTTGGCTATGAGTTGATTGAGATCAATGCCAGCGACACAAGGAATGCTGACCAGATAGATGCGCTTGTAGGCAATGCTTCCAAGCAGGCTAGTCTTTTCTTCAAGAGCAAAATAATCTTGGTTGATGAGCTCGACGGCATTGCTGGAAGAGAGGATAGGGGCGGAGTGCAGGCTATCCTGAAGCTCATATCTACCAGCTCTTTTCCAATAATACTCGTAGCCAATGACCCTTATACTGAGAAGCTTTCAAGCCTTAGGAAGAAATCGGTGATGCTGGAATTCCACACCCGGCATTACACTAGCATCCTCAAGATGCTCAAGGAAATCTGCTCTGCAGAGAAGATAAGGTATGATGAGGAATCCTTGACCGTGCTTGCCAGGAAATCTGGCGGAGACATGCGGGCAGCCATAAATGACCTGCAGAGCCTCACTGCTGATGACAGGAAGCTGACTAGAAAAGATATTGATGAATACGGGGAAAGGGACAAGACCGACACTATCATCCAGGCCTTGGTAAAGGTCTTCAAGACTACTGACGTTGATGTGGCTCTTAAAGCCTTTGACAATGTGGACGAGGATTTGGACAAGATATTCCTTTGGGTGGATGAGAACCTACCTCATGAATATACTAAGCCTGCTGACCTGGCCAGAGGATTTGATGCTCTGAGCACTGCTGATGTTTTCAAAGGCAGGATTATGCGCTGGCAGTATTACAGGTTCTATGTTTATTGCTTCAACATGCTGAGCGCAGGCATTGCTCTTGCCAAGGACGAGAAATACAAGAGCTTTGTTAATTACAAGCCCACAACCAGGATTCTTAAGCTCTGGATGGCCAAGCAGAAGAACATGAAGAAGAAAGCCATATCTGAGAAAATTGGCGAGAAAACTCACACCAGCACCAAGAGAGCCTTGCAGGACACTTTGCCCTATCTAAAGCCTATTTTCAAGCACCACAAGAAAGAGGCAGAGAAGCTGACTCATTATCTTGACCTGGATGATGAGCAGGTTGAGTGGCTGAAGAGATAGAATAATTCTTGAACCATCATTTTTCCATTAACTTTATATAACCTTCTTGACTAATCATCGTCTTATGGGCAAGGAAAAACCAAAGGAAAACAAGGAAGCTAAAAAAGAGCAGCCTGAAGACAGCAAGCAAAAGCTTGCTGATTCAGAAAAGCTTGGCTTTTCTGAAGCTAAGAAGGAAGCCAAGGGTAATTCTGAGAAGGAATTCCTGCAGGAATTGATAAGTTTCCTCCAGAGAAAAGGTTTCATCTGGGGGCCAGAACCAGAGATCTACGGCGGAACAGCAGGCTTCTACACCTATGCTCCTCTTGGAAAGCTGCTCAAGAACAAGGTGGAGGCAATCATCAGGAAGAGCCTGCAAGAAGAGGAGTTCTTTGAGGTCGAGTGCCCTATTGTGATGGAGCGCAAAGTCTGGGAAGCATCAGGCCATCTCAGAGGTTTCACAGACGCTATAATCACCTGCTCTAAGTGCAAGGCTAATTTCAGGCTTGACCACCTGCTTATGGATTTTCCTGAGACCAAGCATTTCAAGAAGCCAGAGGAATACTTGCAGTTCATTGCAGATAAGAAAATCAAGTGCCCAAACTGTACCGGCGATTTTAATCCTGAAATCAAGAAGCACAACCTGATGATGCGCACCACTGTCGGTATTGACCAGGAAGCTTATAACAGGCCAGAGACAGCAACAACAACCTATCTTCCTTTTCTCAGGTTCAGTGATTTCTTCAGGAAGCAACCAGTGTTCGGAGTCTTCCAGATAGGAAAGGCTTTCAGGAATGAGATAAGCCCCAGGCAGCATGTTGTCAGGATGAGGGAATTCACCCAGGCAGAAGCCCAGCTGTTCATAAAAAAGGAATTGAAGAATAGCTTTGACAAGTTCAAGAAAGTCCAAGATGATATCTTGCCGTTGTGGAACTATCAAAGCCAGGAAGCAGGTAAAGCTCCTGAGAAGATTGCTGTGAAAGAAGCATTGGAGAAAGGATTCTTCAAGAGCCAAGCATATGCCTGGACCATAACTGTGGCTTACAGGCTTTTCAAGAGCATGGGAATACCAGATGATAACATCAGGCTAAGGCAGCATTTCCCTGATGAGAAAGCCTTCTACGCAGATGATGCCTGGGATGTTGAGATAAACACCAGGAGCTTTGGCTGGGTGGAAGTCTGCGGAGTGCATGACAGGACTGACTATGATCTGAAGCAGCATGCCAAGTTCAGCGGCACAGCTCTCGAAGCCTTTGATGAGGCTACAGGGCAAAAATATGTCCCTCATGTGCTTGAGATTGCTTTCGGAACTGACAGGCCGGTGTTTGCTCTCATAGATACATTCTATGAAAAAAAGGAGAAGGATGAAGGCAAGACTGTGTTCAGGATTCCTTATCATCTCAGCCCGCTGCCAATTGCTATTTTTCCGCTCATGAAAAAGCCTGAACTCATGGCCAAGGCCAATGAAGTCTATGATATGCTCAAGAAGGATTTCCTGTGCACCTATGACGAGACAGGAGCTATTGGCAGGCGCTACCTGAGAGCAGCAGAGGCAGGCACGGCCTATTGCATCACAATTGATTTCGAGACTCTTGAAAAGGAAGAGCCTGATGTCACAGTGAGGGACAGGGACAGCGAGAAACAGATTAGGATTAAGGTCAAAAAACTCAAGGAAGCTCTGCGGCAGCTGCTTGAAGAAGGAAAGACCTTTGATGACTTGAAGTAATTTTTGTCATATTTTTTCTTTGATGCAGGTTATATTCTCAAGAATAGAAAAGTATAAAAACAATTTTGAAAAGAATAGAGGTATTCAGTGATTGAGGGATGTTATTTTTGGTGCAGAAGATTTTAGTTGATTATTTCACCATGGAGGTCGGCATACGCTCTGACATTCCCATCTATTCTGGAGGCTTAGGCATTCTTTCAGGTGACATCTTCAAATCAGCAACAGACATGGGCATACCTCTACGAGTCATATCTAACCTGTATGACCATGGCTATTTCACCCAGAAGATAAAGGACAAGCAACAGGTAGAAATCTATGAGCCATATGATCCTGAGCAGCACATGAAGAAGCTAGAGGAAAGGGTAAGCGTGCCTATTGAAGGCCGAGAGGTAAAGGTGAAAGCCTGGCTCTATGAGCATGAAGGTATTACGGGCTTCAAGAATCCAGCTCTTCTTCTAAGCACCAGATGCCCTGGCAATCCTTTTTGGGATGAGAGAATCAGCGATACTCTTTACAGGGAAGAGCCTAATGATAGGCGCTACGCCAGGATATGCCAGGAAATGGTCCTTGGAATTGGCGGAGTGAAAATGATACACGAGCTCAACGGCAAGCACTCACTCTCACAGGTGCTCCACCTCAATGAAGGCCACGGAGCATTCGCGACCCTGGAGATGCTCAAGCGCTATGGAATGAAAGCTGCAAAGGAGCAGACGGTCTTCACAACGCACACGCCAATCGAAGCAGGCCACGACAGGTTTGAGTATGATAAGATATATTCCATGATGGGCGATTACCTAAAAGGCATTGACATAAAAGCGCTTGCAGGGGATGACAAGCTCAACATGACCTTGCTCGCCCTGAACATGAGCCGTTACGCCAATGCTGTCTCCAAGACCCACCAGGTAGTCTCAGGCCACATGTTCCCTAATCACAACATCAATTCTGTAACAAATGGAGTGCATTCATACACGTGGACTTCCCCAGAATTCCAGGCTCTCTATGACAAGCACATCCCTGAATGGAGGCAAGACCCTTGCGCGCTCATCCATGCTGATAAAATACTCTCATCAGAATTATTAGCTGCCCACGGGAAAGCCAAGCAGAGGCTGATTGATTATGTCAACTCTTACAGCGATGCAAGATTCGACCCTAACCTCGTCACCTTTGGCTTTGCAAGGCGCTTTGCAGATTATAAGCGCGGAGACCTGATGTTCTATGACCTGCATAAGTTAGTCGATATCTGCAAGGGAAAAGCGCAGATAGTGTTCGCAGGCAAAGCACACCCCAGAGATGGCAGAGGCAAGCAGATAATCAACAATGTGCTCAGGTTCTCAGAGAATCTGAGAGGAAAAGTCAATATCGCCTTCTTGGAAAATTATAATCTGGACGTCGGAAAGCTCATGGCTTCTGGCTGCGATGTATGGG
The DNA here is from genome assembly GCA_041479965.1 of Candidatus Nanoarchaeia archaeon. Taxonomy (GTDB): domain Archaea; phylum Nanobdellota; class Nanobdellia; order Woesearchaeales; family SM23-78; genus SM23-78. Next base: position 10,538 of record JBGOZE010000003.1, read on the forward strand.
TCAACCTTCCGCGAAGGCCCTACGAGGCATCAGGCACATCAGGAATGAAAGCAGCTCATAACGGAGTCCCGACCCTATCGACTCTCGAAGGCTGGGTTGCTGAGACGTCCATAACCGGTGAAAAAAGGCAGGGAGTATGGGCTGTAGGCCCTGAGCCAGAAGAAAGCAACCTCTGGAAAAGCAATGATTTAGAAGATGCTATCAGCCTGTACAAAGTGATGAAAGAAAAAACTATTCCTGCTTGCGAGAACGACGAGCTTTATGCCAAGGAAATGATAGAAGCAATAAAGAATGCTGCCTGGACCAACACCCACAGGGTGGTAAGGGAGCTCATGGAAAAAGCCTATCAGCTCAAATGAGCTCAGAGGCCTTCATCTTTAGAAAAAGATTTATAAATCCCCCTCAAGTCTCAGCATCTATGTGGGCTGGTAGCTCAGACTGAGAGAAAAACTCGTCTAAGGAGAGCACACGGCTGAAGAAATGACAAGGCACAATGCCTTGTTTGCCGATACCGTGGTGTCGTGGGTTCAAATCCCGCCCGGCCCACTTACTATTCTTATTTTGACATTAACATTTATAAGTGCTTCTTGATTTCTCAAGCTCATGATTGAAAAAATAACTCATGACAAAATTGAATATAATAAAAAGTTTCAATACCTTTGTAAGCATCCTTTTTATGGGCACCAGAAAGGTTGCCCTAATTACGGGAAAAAGCGAAGCTGCCCACCACATGTTCCGTTGATTGACGAAGTTCTTGAACTGAATAAAGGTCTTTATCTTATTTTCACTGAGTTCAATGTTGGCGAATTTGCTGAGCGAATCAGAAAATCTCATCCTGATTGGAAAAGCTCGAGGCAATGGTATAACTCGAGGTATTGGCAACCTAAGGCAAGAAAATTGCAAAGAAAAGAGGAAGCATATGCCAAGAGAGAAAAAAGCATTGATTGCATCATCAATAATCCTGAAGCATTAGGAGTGAATGTCAGCAGATTAATGGCTGTCTCAGGAATTAATCTTAAATGGGAATGGCCTCCGGAGCATGAAATTAAGAATAAGGGCTTTCTTGGAAATACTGTTTATCTTGTTTCCCTTGGCGGGTATTCAAAAAAATAAGAAAAAATCTTCATTCCACGCTAAGTCGCCGTGAATCCTGAGAGTATTGAACCTGCGACTATGCTGAAGAGCATGGTGACAAAAAGGGTCACAAAGACATAGGTGACTGTGGTCCTGAGCATATTCTTTCCGACCAAGTATCTTTCGCTGAGCTTGTCGCTTCCATTCTCTATGCCGTTGAGCAGAACTGATAATATGAAGGTTATCTGCAGGACATAGAGCCCGACTATTATCTGGAAATAATAGGTTGATATGCCTGTTCCGAACATGCCTAAGATGCCTGTCTGGGCTCCCATGCTAGTTTCTCCTGCCTGGTTTGCTAGTTCAGAAAGCCTTATGGCCAGGCTTCCTAGTATCTGGGTTATCATGCCAGTGATGCCGACGACTATGCCTGCGATGACTGGCGTCAGGAAGCTCACCTGGCTTTTCATGCTGCTTATTATGTCTGCCATCAAGTCTTTCAGCCTCTCATCAACTCGGTGTATCTGCTTGATGTATTCTGCCACATTGATGACTGCCTGGCTTGCGATCATCGGCCCTTTCTTGCTGCTCTCCACCAATACCTTCATGCTGCTCTCGATAAGATTGGATGGATAGTACACCAAGGCTCCTCTTTTCTCATCGAATATTGCCTGCTCGACGCTCATGCCGAGCTTGGATATGTTGATGCTCACCAGCTCAAAGAACTTGCCGCTGAGCGTGTCTTCCATGACTGCTGCCACCTTGCTGAAGGCTATCTCTGCTGGAAGCCCGTCTCCGAGCCTATTGCCCAGTTGGAAGAGCGCAGAGGCGAATTCCTGCTCCAAGGCTTTTGACTGGTCTCTTATCTTTATCACGTTCTTGCTCCTGAAATGATAGAACAAGCCTATAGAAAGACCTATGGCAAGTATTACAAAGAAGCTCATCAGTGTCGAACCCAGGCCGAAGGGTCCCACTATTTTTCCAGTGAGCTCTCCCCCAGCAATCTCTTCCCTGTAGCCCAGGAGATAGAATGTCGCTGCAGGATCAGTTGGCGTGCTTATTGTTTTTATGATGGTCGCTCCATCATCATCCTTTACAGTGACCATGTCAAAGTTAGGATTGAGCGCATGCATGATCAGCGGGGACAATCCTATGATGAATAGAACTATAAATATCGTGACCGATATGACTGCCGGGCTCAGCCTGAGCTCTGACTTTCCCATCGGGATTATAATATTCCTGAACTTCTTCATCTCAGGATTAGTCTCAGATATGTCGCTCTCACCATAGCCTGTCGGCCTGGTCGAGAGGATGTTTCTTGTCAGATAGTAAACCATCACTGGCAATACTACGTTGTAGAGCACAAAAAGATGATACCATTTGACTTCTTCCATGAAACTGACCAGCAGCGGAAGGATTACTAATCCTAGTATGGGCAGGATGATTCCTAGCATGTGCAAAGCTGTGAGCGGGCCTTGGAGGTTGTGGGCGAAGTGCAACATCTTTTCATAGGTCTCATCTAATATGACATTAAGGCCTTTGTCAAGGGCATCCAGTCTTCTGCCTTCTGAAGATTCAAATAGTGAGGATTCTATCAAATGCATGCTCTCTATGAATTCCATGTTGTACTTGCGCCAGCTCTGGAGATAATCATCAAGGCTCTCTTTTATTGAGTCGAACTTCTCTGACTCCACGTTCCAAAGAATCTTCCTGATATCGAGTGAGAGCGGAGGCGCGAGGTGCTCTGAGGCAAAGCTCAGCGCCCTTTCCAGGTTGCTGGTGTGCCTCATGTAGGTCACGATGTAGAATACGCAAAGCACCATCTGGTTGCTTGCTTTCATCCTCCAGTTGTTAGCCATGAAAAAAGGTATTTTCTGCAATGGAATGATGACTGACAAAGCTGCGAGGATTCCGAACACAACAAAGAACATGCTGCCGCCGCCAGGCACGAGCAGGGAAGGAATCACGTAGCTGATGAGGATTATGACCAAAGCAACGACAATAGGCGCTAGCAGTGAGAAACTGGTGACTCCTGAAGGCGTAACATCCAGGTGGCATATCCTGATGGCCTCTTGTATCTCAGGCAGTTTTTTCTTGTCAGGCTCCACCTTTAGGAACTGCTCAGACATCTTGCACATCTTCTCGTAGAAGGTCATGTTGCCTGGCAGGCTCTCTCTCTTGAACTGAGAATATTGTTTTGTAGTCAAGGGACGATTTTCAGGGGGAGATTGTTTGGCTCCGACCTCTTTTTCATTGAAGCTGCTCTTTAGCTTGTTCTCATACCTTGCCTTAAGCTCAGCCAGTTGCGAATCTTGATTAGCCATTTTTTATCATTTTAGATAAGTTAGATAATCATATGTTCAGTGCTTCAAATTATCGCAGGGTTTTCTTGACCAGTCTGCCTAGCTTTGGTCTAAATCCAAAGCCTTGCTCTTCTCTTTCTTTACCTCTTTTTTAAGCCATTCCTTCCAATCAAAGAGTATCCTATCAGAATCAAGCTTTCCTGTCTTGTCATTGACCTTGTCGCATATCTTGTGGAACTCATCATTGCAGCTGATGACGAATTGAGCCTCGAGAAGGTCCAAGTTGTTCTCTGTCTCAGCAAGCTTCACCAATTCTTCTTTCATCTTAGCCCTGAGCATTATGTTCTCCCAGATGGCATCCCAGTTGCCTGCCCATTCCTTGACATTGCCTGCTATCGCCTTGAGGATGTCACTGTCGCCATTGATGAGGTCATCGGTCGGCTCTAGTTCATCAGTCTTGGAATTGTACTTCATAAGGTCGACAAATCCGTGTTCCCTGAGCGGATCATCCTCCCACTCTTTCCTTACCTCTGTTATCTGGGTGACTCTTCTCCATCTGTGCAAGCCATCAGGGCTCCTGATAGGATTAGCGACGATTATGATGTCTGTTGCTTTGAAGCTTGTTCTCGGGACTTTCAGGTCATTCACCACCCTGTCAAACACTCCGTAAGGGCTGTCCCCGTGGATGGTTCCTGCGACCACATTGGCCAGTGCTCCTATTCTCATTGCCTCGTAGAGGGCAGCTGCTTCTGTGCTTCTCACTTCACCGACGATAAGGGCCGAGTCTCCAAGCCTCAGGGTGGTCCTTATGCCTTCATCTGCAGGCACCTCTGATGTGCCCTTTGAAAGTGCAGAAGCCACTTTCATGGGCTGGATGTTATAGCCTAACCCTCTGCAGCCTTCTGTCGGCAATTCAAGGGTGTCCTCTATTGTTATTATCCTGTAGCGCCTCATTATCTCGATCATAACCGATCCTAGAAGGCTGGTCTTACCAGCGCTCCTTGTTCCTGCAACAAGCAAAGTCCTGTTCCCATCCACTAGAAAGCTTATCAGGCCTGCTGCAAGGGGAGTAATCATCTTGTTATGGATGAACAAGGGAAGAGTCCACGGCTTATCCCTGTGCCTCCTGAAGGCATAGGCTATTCCGAATGGGTTCAGAGGAGGAGATATCACTCCAACTCTTGACCTGGCAATGCCCGGGATGCTTATCTCTGTGTCAAGCACAGGGTTGGCCTCGTCGAGAGGCCTGCCACTTATCATTCTCAGCTTGGAAGCCCAGCTTTCAGAATCACTCACGCTCGGGATGATGTTGGTCTTGCAGTCGCCGTAATCCTGGTGGACTATGAACAAGGGTGCCTGGCCTGCTGGGCTGTTGAAGGTGATGTCCTGGATTTTTGGGTCTGCGAGCAGCACTTCTATCAGGCCGAAGCCTACTGTGTATCTTATGAGTATCATGGTGAGCTCGTCAAGTTCTGACTCTGAGAGCTTCACTCCCCTGTAGCCAGATAGTTCCTCGATGAGGTCGTGGCCAACATTGTAGAATACATCTCTCATCCTTTCTGGGTCTATGAATTCCTGACGCGTAGGCTTGTGCTCTGCTATGATATTCCTTGCCAGATCGAGCAGCTCGTAGTGCTCTTCCCTGAGCTTGAACTCTGGCGGAGTCATGTGATAGAGGTACTGGACATTATCGTCCAGCTCAAAAATCACCACTTCTGTGTCGCCTATGCTGTAGTTGGCAAGCTCAGACGCTCCCTTTGGATAGGTGGCCATCAGCTTGGTGAACATGAAGTCAGGCTTTATGATGGGAGCGAATATTTTTGCATAAACAGCCCTGTCAAACGGCTTGTGGCCTGGCAGGAAAGGCTTGGCAATGGTTATGAGCCTGGTCTTGTCAAGTTCCTCGATAAGATAGTTTAGGAGTTTCACATAGAGCTTGTGGGCTTCAGCTGCTTCACCGAACTCTGTCTCTCCAAGCATCTTCTCATGCCTAAGAATCCTGGTGAGCTCTACAAAGCAGGTGAGCGGGTCTTTTTTCAAGGTGTCAAAGACCAAGTGATGTATCTGGTTGTATATCCTGTCAACCTCTCGCGGCGAGGTCTTGACTCTTATTGATTCGTAGCTGAATAAGTCCTTCTGTTTTATCAGGCGGTTGTATAGGAGAGCTATCTCTATTATGAGCCGAGTCTGTGCATAATCATACTCATAATCCCTTTTCTGCACAAAGACAATCTTGGTGACGGCCCTGTTCTCGATCAATCGCTCCATGGTATAAGCCATTAGGCTGGCGTTGTCTTCGAGCGACGGCACTGTGGCCAAGTTTTCGCAATTAATCTTCAGAATAGTGTCTTCGCCTTCTCTCACCAAGTCATAAGGAAGACCTGGCTTTTCTTTCTCTACAGGCACTTCATCACCCTCTTTTTTTTATGGCTTTACCTAACCGAAACGAAATATGCTCTTCAGGGTATATAAATGTTTTGCTCGAAAAAAACAGCCAGACAATAGATAGTTAAGAGGCTTTCAAATTAGTATTACCTATGCATTTTCTTATTCCAAGCTATACCAAAAATATTAAATACTAAGAAAGAAAATGGTCTAGCTATGGCTGAACCTGGCATGTACCCTCGAGATGTACCTCCTCCTGATGAGCACGTAAGAAGGCAGACTCCTGATGCTGAGTTCTTCGGGAAACTCTCCAAGAATGTTAACAATGTGGCTGCTAACTTGAGAATCATGGAAGAGAGATACGCCAATCTCAGGAACAAGAGCCAGGTCTCTGAGCAGAACATGATCACTTTTGAGAAAGAGCTTAGGAATGACATCAAATTCTTGTCTGAGGACCTGGTTGACCTCAAGAGGGAGCTTAATGACATCAGGGACAAGCTGAGGCTCATAAGCGCTGAGATGAAGAACCTGGTGAACAAGAATGATTTCCAGGTAATGGAGCGCTACGTGGACCTGTGGCAGCCCATGAACTTTGTGACCAGGGCCGAGCTCAACAGGTGGCTTGCAGAGAAGGATAGGCAAGGCAAAGAAAAGTCATTGCCAGAGGCAAAGCATAATCCTCTATGAACGTAATTGCCCTTTGTTTTATTTAACATAACATTTATATATCTGGTTTTATAAACCTGATTCAGTAAAAAAAATTTTAGCAGATGAAATGGTTGAAAAGAGGTGCCAAGCTTGGCTTTGTTCAACAAGTCAGAGCTTCCGGTCGATCAGGTCAAGGCCATGAGAGCCCGGGGTTTTGACAATAACCAGATTGTGCAGGCGCTCCAGAGGAATGGTTATTCCTCTACTCAGATATTTGATGCACTGAACCAAGCAGACTTGGTGTCTGGAGCCATGATAGCCCAGGGAGCCACCTCTTTTGTCGGGGGACAACCACCAGTGCCTCCTGATCCTTACCAGGATTCTGTTCCGGAATTCAGTGGTGAAGCAGGCGGCGGAGGTATTGATGTGAACAGTGAAGAAGTTGAAGAGCTTGTTGAAAGCGTGATTGAAGAGAAATGGGATGAGTTGGCCAAGGATATAAACAAGGTCATTGAGTGGAGGAATGATGTTGAGGCCAGGATGATCAAGTTTGATCAGAAGCTCGAGAGTCTGAGAGAGGAGTATGATAAGCTCCATCAGGCGCTTATCGGCAAGATAGGTGAGTATGACAGGCACATCCTAGAAGTCGGGGCGGAGATCAAGGCCATGGAGAAGGTCTTTGCCAAGGTCCTTCCTGTGTTCACTGAGAATGTGAATGAGTTGAGCAGGATAACTCAGGTTATGAGAAAAAAGCCAGAGTGAGCAGGTTCTGCAGCTCTCAAAACTCAATCTATCTTGTTTCTTATTTTTAATCTGTTCTGTTTTTTCAATGCAAGCCAGATAGAATACCGACCCTATGGCTTGGTTGTTTTTGTCAAGAAGAGCAAGGCAAACATACCTACTAAGAACACGAATAGCATGCCCAGGACTTTTGGGTGCCTCAGGGTATTGAGCAGGTTGGTCGAGAAGCTCGGAGTGACAGTGCTTGTGGTGCCTACATTCACATCAGCCAAACCTCCTTCTCCGGTTGATGTTCCTCCTGTTTCAGTGGTTGTAGTGGAAGTTGCTCCAGTGCCGCGCTCAAGCAGGCCTTGGCCAAAGGCATTGCCAAGGGATATGAAGAGGATTAGGAGCACAAAGGCGATAATCCAGGGATAAACATTAGGGTCACCAATAAGTTTTTTCATGTCAGAATCGCCGACTCCGAACATCCTCACCATCAACAAGGTGAAGAACAGAAAGATAGCCATCACCGTGAACCATGGCACCATGTTCTTTATCATGGCTTGGGCCACCTTGGATATCAAGAACAGGAGGCCCACCATGAAGGCTATCGTGGCGTGCAAGCCTCTTCTTCCTTCTCCGAAGGCTTTTATGTATTCGAGCAATCCGAACATTATCAAGAAAACTATGAGCACTACGAAAATCACTCCGAAGTGCTCTAATAAACCTACATCAAGGAACGTGGCCATTTTGTATAAGTCCTGCTATGCCCGATGCCTAAAATATCAGGCGTGGAATCCTATCGGCTTAGTCTCCGCCTTTCTTCTTCATGACCTTGCCGACGTTCTCCATCCATCTCCCTAGGCCTTTCTCCTTGTCTTCTTTCTTGCTGTCATCCTTGGTTATGAACCAGATGATGATTCCGAAGACAAGTATCATCACTATCAATGCCTGGAGCTCTGGGTTGTATAAGAAGCTCAAATAAAGTGGCAGAGGGAACCATCCGACTGCTGAGCCGAAAATGAGCACAACTGCGACTATAGCGAGTAACACTATCCAGCCTGAGAACGATGTTCCTGCGAACTCAAGCTCACTGCCGAACACTCCTATGATCAGGAGAAGCATTATTATGGCCACGAGAATTATCGAGACCTGAGGCAATGCCTGGTTGATCACATTAACAGGGTCGAAATTGAACGGATATCTCCCGACGATATGCGGAATCACCACAGCCAATGCCATGACCAAGGCGACCATCACATTATAATTCTTCTTCCCGTCGCCAAGTATCTTGGTCTTCTGCAGCACCGCGAACACTATGGTGAATACCAGAATGAACGGTATCAGTACATCAGTGACGCCCCATGCGTCCAACAACATTATAAAGTCCTGTAAAGCCATTTTCCATCAAGCCTCCTTTATTTCATTTATTATCAATTATCTTTGATTATTTATTATTCTTGGTATAAGCCCTTTTTATAACTTTCTATAAATGGACCTAAATTAAGGGTATTTATGTTATTTTTGTCTAGCAGCTCAACCCTATGATTTCCTGGCTCACTATTTGCTTATTCGCTTTTCGAATCACTGCCTTTCTTCTTGTCAAATGAGCCAGTAACATAAAGCATGAACACTATGATTATTATTATGAGCACTAGCGATGATACGACCACAGAATTGAAATTCATGGTGAGATTGAACCACAAGTAATTCAGCCAGCTGTTCTGAGGGTCTGGAAGCGCTGCGAGGAAGACGATTATCACTCCGATGAACATGATTATCATGAACATGGTCTTCCAGCCTTTCTGAAGGGCGAACTCTTCCTTGCCTGTGTGGAAGCTGCCTGCGAGCAAGAGGAAGCAGATAGAGAACAGAAGTAAGAGCGTCACGTATCCCAGGATATAGTTCATTGCCATGACGAGCTGGGTAGATGCCACCACAAAGAAGGCTATGACAAAAGCAGTCATGCCGTTAAGGTTCTTCCTGGTTATCTCCTTGCCATCAAATTTCTCAGTGCCGAAGATCTTGGTCTTCTCAAGGATGGCGAATATCAAAGTGAAGACCAGCAAGAAAGGAAGCACAACATCATACACTCCTAGTTGAGCGAAAAAGTCCAATGTCCCTCTGAAAACACTTTGCTGTGCTACTATTTGTCCTACTGCCATAACACTCTCTCTTTGGAAGCGTTGATATTTAAAGGTTTCGTTCCCTTTGTCTCCTTTTTCTCTTGATTCTTAATAATATGATTAGGGCGATAATAATAAGTACGATGAGCCCGAAGGTTATGAGCATCTCGAGCATTGGAAGCTGTTCTGCAGGAATAATGGGTTTCTCCACGACTTCCACTCTGAAGCTCTCTGTCTTCAGCTGGTCAGCATAGGCCATCATGATGCTCATGTCATATTGCCCTGGCATGATGCCTGTGGTGTCAAAGAAGCCAGTCACTTCCCTGGATTCGCCAGGCTGGAGCTTAAAGACAGGCATCTCAGTCTGCTTTTCTCCGATAGCCAAGAATCCACTGACAGAAAGCTCTGTGTTCCACTCATTATAAGCTTTGAAGATGACTTTATTGATAGTGTCGACAGTTAGCTTCTTGGTCAAAAAATCTTGTATGCGGACCAGCGGCGCCCCCACTCTGAATGATGCTTCAAAGCTTTTGCTGACGCCGTCATAGTTAGCTCTTACCGCGGCGTTGTACAAGCCTTTTCTCATGATGGGGCTTGGCAGTGCCTGGGCTTTTCCTAATGAGTTCTTGCTCACGCTCACCTGAGGTGTCGAGAGGTTTTTCAGCAGGGAGCCAGATGGTGAACGTATCTCTACCTGGGCGCCTGCGCTCTGGATGTCCTCTGAGCCCAGATTGTCAAACTCGACATAGATGGGCACAGGCGTGCCTTCATCAACTTCCAAGACCACGAACGATATGTCTGCGTATTTCGTAGGATAAGGCACTCTCACATATACGGGTATTTGAGGAGCAATGAAGACAGTGAACATACTGCCTGAATCTGGTATTGAAGGAGTAATCTTTATTATAGCACTCCTTATACCTGGCTCGAGCTTCTGAGGGAAATACATGATTACCTTGAAAGAAACGCTGGAATCTGTCGCATTGACATGTATGGTTGGCTTCTCAAAGAAAACTGCATCAGCCAGCTCTCCTATGGCGCTAAAGGAGGCGTCAAAGGTCGCCTGCTCTGAGTTAATTATATTGAACACAACTTCAACATTAGTGCCTGGCTGGAAATCAAGAGTTTTTTTTGCAGGGCTCACTCCTAATCCTTGGACTAGAGATGATGCGAGCACCATGAATACGGCTAAGATTAGAAAAATAATATTGATTCGCTTTCCTGTGTCTTTATGGCTTTTCATTTTTTCGATGGTTTTTTCAAAACTTTTTTACTCAACAAAACTCATTTCAGTCTGCTGAAACACAGCCAATCTCTATCTGGCTGGTCTTAGTTCCTGGTGGTTCAGTCAGAGGGACCGTGACATTGAGCTCAATCTGCCCTTCATCAGCATTGTCCTCGTAGAGCAGGAAGCAGTATATCTTCTGGGCTGCACTGTTCATGTTCGCAAAGGTGGTCTGGGAACAGGCGTCTGTGAAGCTGCTGCTCTCATTATGGTCTGCCTTGAACTGATAATATGTTGTGTCCAGGTTGGCGGTTGAGAATAATTGAGTGGCATTGACTGTGACATTGAGCCGAACATTGCCAATATTCCTCACCACAATAGGGTTGGGACTGTTGTCTGTTGTGTCATTATTCTGTCCTATTGACATCTGTCCGAAGGTGGTGTTGACGAGCACTTCGAGGTTGGCTACGCTCGGGATAGTAAAGTTGAATGATAATGAGTCGTTGCACTCATCATACTTATCGCAGGCAGTCACAGTCCAGTTATAGAGCAGGTCAACGCATAATGCGCTTGTCATCTGACGGGTAGTGTTGGTTATTCCTGAAATGGTCGGCTGGTAGCATCCTGCAGAGCAGTTTATGCAATTTAGATTAAAGACATAGTAGATGGAATCTCCCTCGAGATCAGTCGAGGCATCCCACTGGAAATTAGGCCTCCTCTCATCCACGCTATTATTGGCATTGGTAGGATAGGTAAGTACTGGTTTTGTTGGCGGACTATTAACTAATGCGCAGCAGACTTTCTGGTCGTATGCATCGCATTCTCCGATGTGCGCGTTGGTGATGTTGGAGCCTTCGCTTCCAGCCAGGCTGGCTACGCAGGAATAGCCATATGCGCACGTCGAGTTAGGATAGCTGCAGTACACTCGCTTCCAATTGCTTCCTAGGCAAGCAGGAACAGTGTAGAGGCTGCTGCCGCTGATGTCTATGTGGGCGTTGGTAGCATTAGACAGGTTCATGACAGTAATATTCTCAGGGCAGGCCCCGCTTATTGTGATGCTGGTGTTCGTAGTGTTGCAGCAGATGGAGTAGTTGTAGTTATGATAGCTGTTGTTCTCAGCATGAGCATTGTTATAGCTTCGAGTGTCGTTTTCGAGCCCTATCAATCTTCCAGTACCTGCTGGGCAGGATTCGTTGTGGATGAAGTAGCAGCTCATAGGATTGGTCGTGGTTGCAGGCGCTTCTCCTCCTCCAGTGCCAGTCACATTTTCGACTAGATAATAATTCTCTGCGTCATAGGTGACTTCGCTCATAGTCATGCCATTAATAGTCTGGCCTGTGCTTATCTCAACATAGCCTGTGCAGCTCGAATTGACTTGATCAATAGTCTCTGCACCAGGGCAGATATACACTGTTCCATTGTTATCCACATTAGGGATGAGCAATGATAAATTTATGAAGCTAGCAAGCCCTGCTGCGCTGTGAACTACTGATTTTGCAAGTTCTCTGCTGGTGTTTAGTGTCATTGCGCTAACATCAATGTTTTGTGTGAAGTTAAGGGTGAGTATGCCTGAGTAATTCCCAGATGTAGAGTTTAATCCTATGAGCACTTCCACAATCCCGCTCTGCCCAGTGACAGTAATATCAACAGAAGACTCACTTTCCAGCTTAAGATCAGTGCCGGGCTGAGGATTGATAAGAGTATATGCTACATTTACAGTATAACTCCTTTCATCAGATTTATTATAATTATGGCTTGTTCCATTGCCCCAAGAATGCCATCGATAAGGATAAACTCCAGAATTCGTGAAATTATAGCTCGCATTATAAACATTCGCCGTTAAATTAGTTGCAGTTATGTTAGTATTATTTATCTCCAATAAAACTGTTCCATTTGTATTTTCTACTGTGACATTGAATAATCCTATTCCATTATCTACCAGATTTGCACTATTATCTTTGTAATCAGAAAAAATTGGATAAATTGTATCTGGTATTGCTGTTAGAAACCTTACGGTTATTATACCCGAACCACCAAAAAATCCAGGTTCAGTAGCAAGAATAGAACGGGTTCCTCCACCACCACCTCCAGTATTTGTAGTCCCATTTGAACCTCCATTATCTGAACCTAAATTGCCACCATGTCCTCCACCTCCAGTTCCGCCTACCCCCCCACTATATCCACTTTCTCCTGCCCCCCCACCTCCACCAGCATAATAAAAGTTAGTTCCATTTATAGAATAATTTAATCCATTTCCGCCGTTACCTCCATTATATGTGCCTGTGCAACCAATTCCAACACTTCCTGCTCCTCCACCTCCACCCGCACTTGGGTTTGAACATCCAGCTCCTCCATTATTACCTTGTCCAGCAGTTCCACTTCCAGGAGCTGTATTTTGCATACCAGCTCCACCTCCACCAGAACCACCATTTGCGTTACCACCATCATAAGTTTTTCCACCTCCGCCTCCTATTGCAGTTAAGGTTCCAAAAGTTGAATTTTGTCCAGGACAACCATTTCCCTTAATACCATCGCATCCAATATTTTGAGCATACCATCCCCTGCTTCCACCAATACCAACAATAACAGTAATATTAGAACCATTTATAGCATAAGAATTATTATAAATTAATCCTCCTCCACCTCCTCCACCACCGTGTCTGGAACCTCCACCACCTCCGCCAGCAACAATCAGAATACTGGCATTAGTTACACCTACTGGTGGAACAAAAGTTCCATTTGCATAAAAAGTATAAACTGTGTAAGCACCATCATAAGTAATATTTGGGGCCGTATCAGGATCAATGATATGATCAAATTCAATAGAACCTCCAATAACTTTCAAGTCAAAAGTATCTTGAGTTCCTTGGAGATTTGTTAAATAAATTTTGTTATATTTGTTTGAATTTAAATTTGTGAATTCTGTTATTTTTGTTGTTCCGTCTTTTTCATAAACTTCTATTTTGGGTGTTCCGCTCACAACACGAGGATAGAGTGTTATATCCTTTGTATTGTCTAATTTTTGTTCAAAAGTAATTCTTACATAATCTCCATCAGAAATTGTTTCACTCCAAACATTATCCAAGGTTTTTACTTGTTCATAAATATCTTCAATATAGTTCTTATTTTCATCAAGATGAATCGCTTTTGTTATAACAATTATTTCAAATGTCTGACTGCTTAAATGAGGGGCAACCCATTCGACACCAGCATATAAATTATCATTGTCTGAATCAATTAGTGTGAATGAGATATTTTGGTATACAAAACCCCAATCAACAGTATAAGCACCTGTAGATTCAAGAGGTAACTTTATTCGTGAAGCATTGCTAGAACCAATACTTGTTTTGCTAGTATTCCAAGTAGCAGAAAAAGGAGTGGCTGTAATATATAAAACACTAAATATACTTATACAAAATAATATTAATACTGTTTTATTTATCCACAATTTCCCACCTTTCCTCCATTGTTGAATATTATGCATGCTAGTCCTGTCATGTTTCCTGTTAGTGTTATGTTGATGAAGTTCGCGTTTGTTCCGTTGGTTAGTTTCGTGTTTATTGTCGTATTTTGTACGCCTTGGCTGGTGTCGGGTCTGATAACATCTGTGTTGCATACTTGATGAGATTGAATCCTCTCTGATAATCAACATTGAGCTCTGGACTTTGGCTTGCAAGAAAGCTTTTGGAATCATGAAGAACATGTTTTTGAGCATTGAGCAAGCCCGGGTTTTCTGGTTGCGCTCCCAGGGCAAAGAAAGATATAACAAGGACTAAGAGGGCTAACAGGAATATAACTGAGAACTTCTTTAGCCAAGAACTTTTCATCTAAAAACCCACCCTTCTTATACCCTTACAGTACTGTTGAATTTATATTGTATTAATTGTTAAGTGGATTATTTTATCTGAGCATATATAAACTTTTTTATTAAACTCGATTTACGAGCCTTAATTTTAACATTAACTTTAAATAATGAAAGCCACTTCAAGAGTGACAGGAAGGTGATATCATGAAAATACTTGGATTGGATATTGAACTATTAAATCATGCATCTGTAAAGATTAAAGATAAGAAAATCATATATATCGATCCTTTTGAGCTTTCTCAAGGCCCTGGCTTGGACAAGGCTGACATCATACTCATAACTCATGAGCACTATGATCACTGCAGCCCTAAGGATGTAGCGAAAATTGCCACTGAGAATACCATCATCATTACTGTGGCTGACTGCCAGAGCAAGCTGAGCAACCTGAAGATAAAAGGCATGGCCCTGATTGAGCCTGGCAAGAGCATCAATGCAGATGGCGTGAAGATCACTGCTGTGCCTGCCTATAACCTGAACAAGACTTTCCATCCCAAGCAGAACGAATGGGTGGGCTTCATTGTTGAGATGGATGGAGTGAGAGTGTATCATTCAGGAGATACTGATTTGATTCCTGAGATGAAAGATATTGACGTGGATATTGCCTTGCTTCCTGTAGGCGGAACCTATACCATGAATGCAAAAGAAGCAGCGCAGGCAACCAAGACTTTCAAGAGGTGCAAGATAGCCATACCCATGCATTATGGCACAATCATAGGCACTGGCAGCGATGCTGAGACTTTCAAGAACAATGCTGGCTGCGAAGTAAAGATATTGATGTGAAGGAGGAAGAGAATCATGTTAAGGACTCATAATTGCGGAGAATTAAGAGAGGCAGATGCAGGAAAGAAAGTGACCCTGTGCGGCTGGGTTGAGACTCAAAGGATTCAGGGAAAGCTGAGTTTTATACTTCTAAGGGACAGGTACGGAATAACCCAGGTGTTTGTCAATCCTGCATTGACTAAAGAGCAAGGAGAAATAAGGAGAGAAAGCGTCCTTCAGATAAATGGCGAAGTTAAGAAGAGGCCTGAGAACCAGGTAAAGAAAGATCTGGCAACAGGAGAAATAGAATTAGCAGCTAATGAAATAAAAATCCTCAGCAGAGCTGACCCTCTGCCTCTTGAGCTCGGCGACAATGTTGAATCCACAGAGGACGTGCGCTTGAAATACAGGTATTTGGACTTAAGAAGGCCCAAGATGACTAGGAACATGATGATAAGGCATAGGGCTGTCCAGTTCATCAGGGAATACCTTGACCAGCAAGGCTTCCTGGAGATAACAACTCCTATCCTCACAAAATCCACGCCAGAAGGCGCCAGGGACTATGTGGTGCCTTCCAGAGTGCACAAGGGAAAATTCTATGCCTTGCCTCAGTCTCCTCAGCAATACAAACAGTTGCTGATGGTTGCAGGCATGGACAAGTACTTCCAGATAGCCCCCTGTTTTAGGGACGAGGCTGCAAGGGCCCACAGGGCTCCTGGAGAGTTCTACCAGCTGGACCTTGAGATGAGCTTTGTGGAGCAGGAGGACATCCTGAGGCTCACAGAGGACCTGATGATACAATTAATCAAGAATGTTTTCCCGGAAAAACGAATAGGCCAAATCCCTTTCCCTAGGATAAGCTATGATGACGCAATGGAAAAATATGGAGTCGACAGCCCAGACATCAGGAAGGACAAGAAAGACAAGGACGAACTTGCTTTCTGCTGGATAGTTGACTTCCCGCTGTTCACCAAGCAGACAAAAGATGACTTTTTCTTCGGAGCAGGAAAAGTTTGGGCTCCTTCCCATCACATGTTCACAGCGCCAAAGGAAGAAGACATCCCTCTTCTTGACACCCATCCTGGCAAGGTGAAATCTTTGCAGCATGATCTGGTTCTCAATGGCTTTGAAGTGGGCGGTGGAAGCATCAGGATCCATGATGCAAAGACACAGGCAAAGATATTTGACCTCATAGGGTTCACAGACAAGCAGAAAAAAGAATTCTCACATATGCTAGAAGCCTTCAGGTACGGAGTGCCTCCTCATGGAGGAATCGCCCCGGGAATTGATAGGATACTAATGGTAATCCTAGGTGAGGAATCCATAAGAGAAGTCATTGCCTTTCCCAAGGACAAGGCAGCAAGAGACCCCGTCATGGACGCGCCTTCAGAGATTACGCAAGAGCAATTGGACGAGCTGGGACTCAAAATCAAATAATTGCGGCAAAATGAGTGCCTTCTCCAAACTCAAATCCTTTCTTGACAAGAACAAGGTTAGCTATGAATACAAGGAGCATGAAGAAGTCAGGACTAGCGAGGAAGCTGCCAAGGCCCGAGGAGAGGATATCAAGATTGGCGCCAAGGCAATGATTCTCAAAGCAGACGATAAATTCATTATATTTGTGCTGAGTGCTGCAAAAAAAATTGACTCTAAGAGAGTCAAGGAAATACTTGGAGTGAAGAGCTTGAGGTTTGCAACGCCTGAAGAAGTCACTCAACTGACAGGCTGCATTCCTGGAGGGGTGCCTCCTTTTGCCAACATTTTCGGCCTGGATTTGATTTTGGACAAGACCATCCCTCAGAACGAGTTCATGGCCTTCAATGCAGGCGAGAGAACCAAATCATTGAAGCTGAGAACAAAGGATTATCTTGAACTGCTCAAGCCGAGGATTGAGGATTTCTCAATGTGATTTTTCGTGCTAATCAGTTAATTTTATAAAATCTTCTCGATTAGATAATCAAATAAGGGTGATTATCATGAAATATTTGTCAATCAAGGAAGCCATGAAGAAAGGCTCTGGAAAAGTCAGCGTCAGAGGGTGGGTGTATCGTGAGAGAGGAAGCAACAAGGTCAAGTTCGTTGTGCTCAGGGACGTTTCTGAGATCATCCAGTGCGTCATCAAGAAAGAGAAGTTCTCAGACGACAAGTTCAAGGAAGCTGACAAGGTCCAAATCGAGAGCTCAATGGAGATAACAGGCACCATAAAAGAGGATAAGAGAGCGCCATCTGGCTATGAGATTGAAGTAGATGACTTCACTGTGGTGGGAGGAAGCGACAACTTCCCGTTGGCAGCTGACCAGAACAGGGAATTCCTGGACGACAACAGGCACCTTTCATTGAGAACTAGAAGAATGACTGCCATCCTGAAAATCAGGAGCACAGTATTTGGTGCGCTGCACGAATACTTCAGGAGCAATGGATTCTATGAATACCAATCACCCATATTCCAGAGCGTGCAATGCGAAGGAGGAAGCACACTTTTCAGGGCAGAATACTTTGACAAGAAAGATGTTTTCCTCGCCCAGACCTGGCAATTGTACGCAGAGCCAGCAATATTTGCCTTGGAGAAGATCTACACCATGGCTCCCAGCTTCAGGGCTGAGAAGTCAAGGACTTCAAGGCATCTGACCGAGTACTGGCATTGCGAGATGGAGATTGCCTGGTGCAATTTCCAAGATGTGCAGGATGTCGGCGAAGCAGCTATTAAGCATGTTATCAAAAGAGTGCTCGAGACCAATAAGGAAGAGCTCAAAATCCTCGAGAGAGATGTGAAGAAGCTTGAGCCCATCCTGAAAAAGCCATTCGTGAAGATAACCTACACTGAAGCATTGAAGCTTCTCAAGGAGAAGTGCAAGATGGACATTGAATGGGGCAAGGACCTCAGGACCATAGAAGAGGACAAGATTTCTTCTCTCTACGACACCTTCATCATCTGCACTAACTATCCTAAGGAAGTCAAGGCATTCTACATGATGGAAACGCCTGATGACCCGCGCACTGTGCAGGGATGCGACTTCATAGCGCCAGAAGGATACGGAGAGATAATCGGCGGAAGCCAGAGAGAGCATGACATAGAGAAGCTTAAGAAAAGATTGGTGGAGATGGGCGAGAACCCTGACAACTACACCTTTTATCTTGACACCAGGAAATATGGCAGCGTGCCCCACGGAGGGTACGGCCTGGGAGTCGAAAGGCTCTTGTCGTGGATCTGCGGCTTGGACAACATCAAGGACGCTATTCCATTCCCCAGGACTCCGATGAGGTATAAGCCTTAGAAAAATATTTATTTTATTATTTTTATTTCTTTACGCTTCCAGTTCTTTCAGCGCTTCTTGGCAGAATTCCAGCGCTCCTTGGTAATAAACCCCCACGGGGTCTTTGTCGTTTCTCATGAGCACATCGATGACTGCGTCCTTGCCTGTCCTCTCTCTTTCCAGGTTGATTAGGTCTGCCATGTCTTCGTTGTCAAATACTTCTCTTTCTGGCAGCTGCAAGAGCTCAAGCCTCTCGTTTATCTTCTGCAGGAGCCTGATAGCTATTTGTTTCCTATCAGCAGGGTCTTTCTTCTCGAGCTCGCTTATCTCATTGTAATGCTCAGCATCTATCTTGATCTTTTTTCTCAAGGGCTCTGTGCCCCCGTGCTTGACGCTGTACACTCGCCCGATGGCTGCGTTGATAGCCTTTGACTTGTCCTCGATGCTGCTCACGAAGGTCTTGAGGCTTTCGTCATCATCAAGCCTTATCATCAGCTTCTTCTCCTCTACTTTCTCTTCATGCGTGATCTCCTCTTGCTTGACTTCTTCCTTCACGACCTCTTTTATCTCTTCTTTCTTGACTTCTTTCTCTTCTCTCTTGATTTTCCTGCGCCTCTTCAGCAGGCTGTAGTGTATTATGATCGCTGCCTCGAAGAGCAAGCCGAACACTATGTTGATGGTGCTTATCGCCAGGTAGCCTGGCATCTCATTCTCGTAGAAGCTCATGGCTAATATCATGAATATCGCAGTAAACACAAATGGGAATACCATGAGAAAACCTGATTCCAGATGATATTTGTCAACCAAGATATAGGTCACAATGATGGTCAGGATCACCGGGGAGAATCCTATCAGTGTCTTGAAGGTGTCGAAATAAAAAGCAAAAAGGATTATGATCACAAGCCACAGTATCAGCGCTACAAAGCAAGTCCTCCTTATGGCCCTATGGACCACATCATCAGGAAGCTCAGCATATTCAGTCTCTTCTTTCTTGGTCTTGACCTGTGTGGTCTTGGTTTTTTCTAAGCTCTGGCTCCTAGAGATGGAGGTCTCCTCTTCACTTGACTTGAGCTCATGCTCCTCAAAAGCAGGAAGCTCTTCTTCTGTCTTCAAGAATCCTTCCTCCAGCCTTTTCTGCCTCTCTCTATACTGAGGAACTGGTGGAATCAGAATATCCTCTTCTTCCAATAAAACACCCCTTTTTTATGCTAATCAAATAATACATATGATGTGTTTTTTATAAGTTTTATGCTTTTTCGCATCCTGAAGCAAACATTTTTAACCTTCTCTGATTCCCAGGTAAAGCATGAAAAAAACGAATCTGCCGCAGATTGAAGTGAGGAAAGGAAGCATCACCACTTGTCAGGCTGATGCCATAGTCAATCCTGCGAACAGTTTCGGCTATATGGGCGGAGGAGTGGCTGGCGTCATCAAGAAAGTAGGCGGCCAGGTAATTGAGGATGAAGCCATAAGCCAGGCTCCAATCCAGGTTGGCCAGGCAATATTGACGAGCCCGGGAGATCTTATCTGCCGCAAAATCATTCATGCTCCTACAATGCACAACCCTGCAGAAAAGACAAATGCTCACGCGGTTTTATGCGCCACTAAAGCTGCTCTTGAGCTTGCTGAGAGCGAAGGCTTCAGGAGCATAGCCATCCCAGGGATGGGAACTGATGTGGGCGGGCTTGACAAGTTAGAGGCTGCCAAGAGCATGATCAAGGCAATCAAGTCTATCAAATTCCAGAGCCTTGAGAAAATCATCCTGATTGATATTGATGATGGAATGGTTGAAGCTTTTGAAAAGGTTGTGAAGAACTAAAAAAACACGCGCATGTAATTGTTAATGGTGATGATTTGAGGGAGGTAATCCCTTGCTTAGAAAATCTTTAAACTCCTAGTATTTCGTCAGCTGCCTTTTTCATCCTGGCTTCGTACTCGTATTTCTTCTCTCCTTCTTTCTGCTCCTCGCTCAACAGCCTGATCAGCTCCTTGATCTTCTCTTCTCCTTTCTCTCCGAAAACCTTGGTCTGGTCAGAGTGCTTTTTGATGAGCTCTTCCTCTATCTGCTCTGCAGTGCCAGAGCTCACACTTATTTCCTCCATCTCTTGGGATGATAGTTGCGAGGTGTTCCTCATGACGAAATAAGCAGACTTATTATACAATTCTTTGAAGCTGCTCTTGAAATCAATGTCGCTGGGCTTGCCGCTGCTCAGTTTGCCGCCTACCTTGAGAAGCACAATGGTGTTGTTGAATTCTTTGTGCTGGATTTTGAGCTCGAGCTCGTGGGTTATCTCTTCAGGAGTCTTGCCTTCAGCATCTATCTCTATCTTGTGGGTGTTCTTTATGTTGAGAGGGAAAAACTCGAGTTTCCCGTCTTCATAGAAGTAGAATCCTCCTCTGCCCAGCTTCCAGAGCTCTGCGAAATTAGTAGGGAAAACGGGCCCTGGATAGACCAGGTTCTTGTAATCATCAACGCTCTTGTGCTCGACCACATGGACGTGGCCGCCTGCGTAATAGTCAAAATTTCCGGGCATCTCTGTAGCTGGCATGGATTCCATCTTGTCAAGCTCTTCTGGCTTGAGCTCGTCTACTGCTGTGTGGAACATGAATATCTTGAAGCCGGGCTCCTGCTCTAATGGCTTGACATCGAGCATCTCAAAGTCTTTCTTCTCAAGGCTTCCTCTCTTGCCTCTCATGCCTGTTATCTTGGCCCCTGTCTTCTTGTCGACTGTGAACTTGAGCCTCAGCTTGTTGCCTGCCACTTCTCCATTCATCACATTCACGAGTAGCTCTGCTTCCTCGAGCACATCAATTATGGTCCTTCCGCCAGGGCTGTAATCATGGCTTCCAGGAACTACATAGACCGGGATGTTCTGCTTCCTTAATCTCTTAAGGAGCGAGACAGCCTGTTTCAGGTGATCAAGAGAAGGCAAGGAAGTGTTGAAAAGGTCTCCTGCTATGAGGACAAAGTCAACGTTCCTCTCGAGGATGACGTGGATTGCCCTTTTGAATGCTTCCAGATTGAGGTTCCTCAGCGCAGGGTCTCTCCAAGCGCCTATATGCACGTCTGCCAAGTGGGCGAATTTCATAGGAGCATGGATTAGGCATAAGAATATAAAGTTTACCAAAAGAATGCGAATGGAGGGAAAAAAAAGGAATTGAAGAAATAGCAGTGAAAAAATAAATCGATAAAATCTAATAAAAAAATCCTTATTTGCCGGCGAAAGCAACTCCTGAATTTGAAACTGCAATTTCTTCTGTTTGCTTCATGATTTTGTTGATGCGGTCCTCAGCTGCTTCAAACTCATTCATGCTGATGCGCGAGTTGATGAAAGCCAAGTCTGACTTCAGGAATTTCTCTACATATTCTTCTCCTTTTTCCTTGCCGAAATTCTTGATTATGAACTGCTCTAGCTCTTCAATTAGATAAAGCACTCGCTGGCCTTCCTCATAGGCGCGCTTGAGCACGAACTCTTGGCGCTCAATCCTTTCTTCCAGCCTGCCGAGCGCAGGAACATGGGTTTTGAAAATGCTCACTCATCATCACCTCGTGAAGTAATGCTATCTTGAGTTGCTCATTACGCTCAGGGTATTTATAATTTTCCATCCTGGACCAAACCAAAACATTTAAAACAAGAAAGTGGTATTAAGAAGGATTGTTATAACAAAAATTCGCTGCTCGGAACTATTCTCCACTCTAAAGGGTGGAGCTTTACGCTCCTCGCTTAATCGCGAATTTTTGTTCAAAAAATTGCGCACAAAAGTGTGGGCTTTAAACCCGCGCAATTTTTTGTAAAAAGGAGGATGTGCGATGCGTGACCAGATAATCGAGCTCTACAATAAGGCTGATAAGAAGGGTTTTGCGATTGGCGCTTTTAATTTCTCGACCCACGAGATTGTCATGGGAATAGTCAACGCTGCCAGGGCAAAGAAAGCTCCTGTCATCATCTCCATGAGCGAGGGTGAGAGGAATTATTTTGGCTGCGAGGAAAGCGCGGGGTTATACAAGGCAATCCTCAAGACCTATCCTCATGTCATCCTACACGCAGACCACACCAAGTCTTTCAAGGAGCTCAAGAGAGTCATTGATGCTGGCTATCCTTCTGTCCATTTTGACGGCTCAGAGCTGGGCTTCAAGAGCAATCTCAAGGAGACCAAGAAGGCTGTTGAGTACGCCCATAAGAATGGTGTTTTCATCGAGGGAGAATTGGGCGGCATAACTGGGGGCTCAACAGTGCATGACAAGAGCCTCAAGGAAGTGTTGACTTCTGATATGCTAACTGATCCTGTGCAGGCAGAGTCATTTGTGAGCTTGACAGGTGTTGATTCATTGGCAATAAGCATAGGCAATGCCCATGGCTTGTGGAGGGAGCAGAAGCAATTGGATTTCAACAGGCTGAGCGAGATAAAGGTCAAGACTGGCAAATTCCTGGTATTGCATGGAGGATCAGGCATTAGTGCAGAGGATTTCAGGCATGCCATAGGGCTTGGCATCAATAAGATTAACATTAATACTGAGACAAGAGTAGCCTATGCTCACGCCTTGCTGCAGGCAGTGCAGAAGAGAGAGGATTATGTTCCTTATCATTACCTTCAATCAGTTATTGATGCTGTCAGCAAGTTGGTAGAGGAGAAGATAGTGATTTTCAAGTCAGATAAAAAGATTTGAAAAAAAAAGGTGATAATAAAAAAATGAGCCTAGTAATCGGCATCGACATCGGAGGAAGCAAGATAAAAGGTGTTCTTCTCGAGGAGGGGAGCAAGGTCATCAACAGCTATGAGAGGACCACTGAGGCTGACAGGCCTGCTAGGAAGATAATTGCCAACATCCTCGAGGTCATAACCAATCTTAGGACAGAACATGTGAGCAATATCGGCGTGTCATGCGCAGGGTTTGAGCTTCCTAATGGCCAGATGACTGGCATGCCCAATGTGAAGAACCTTGAAGGCATTAACCTGCGCAAAATCCTGGAGAGCAAGACGGGCTTGAGGGTTTACCTGGATAATGATGCTAATTGCTTCACATTGGCAGAGCATAAGAAAGGTGCTGCCAAGGGGTGCCAGAATGTCATTGGCGTCATCATCGGCACAGGCGTTGGCACGGGAATAATAATCAAAGGAGAACTGTACCGCGGAGCTATTGGCGGAGCAGGAGAGTGCGGCCACACCAAGATGCTGGTGTTTGATGAGGTGAAAGAGGTTGAGGACCTCATATCTGGCCCTAATATTGTTAAGAAGTACGAGAAGCTCAGCGGCAGGAAAGCATTGGGGCCTGCGGTCATCATGAACCGCGATGATCCTGCTGCTAAAAAAGTGTATGATGCATTCATCCTTTTCACTGGCCTGTTCTTCGCTAATCTCATCAACACCTTCAACCCTGAAGTCATTGTTGTTGGGGGCGGAGTGAGCAACATCCCTTTTTATCATGATGTCCAAAAGGTTGTGAAAGCCTATGCTCAGCCTGCCTTGAGGAATGCTTGCAAGATAAAGAAGAATGCTCTCGGAGATGATTCTGGAGCCTTGGGAGCAGCTTATCTGGCCATGAGCAGCAACACTCTATAAAAAATATAGTTAAAATATCAATATTTGTTAAACAATTAGAAAAATTTAAAAGGCTTCTCTTACAAGATGCTCATTGTGTAGGATTCAGATTTAGATAGTGATATTGATAAAACAATATAATAGAGAATAATTAGAAGATACTAAAAGAGGGAGTGGTGAGTGAATTGGACTGGATGATAACAGCAGGCAAGTATTTTCTCGAGCCTATATGGCTCTATGGGCTCCTGCTTCTCATACCTTTCATCCTGCTCTATCTCATACGTCCCAAGCCCAAGCAGAAAGTCATGCCTAGCCTGATGTTCCTCTTCAAGGACATGGGCAGGGACAGGAAGCTTAATTTCTTCAGGAAGCTAGTCCAGAACCTTCTCTTCCTGTTGCAGCTCCTGATATTATTGTTTGTGATCGCAGCTGCTGCAAAGCCTTTCATCAATGTCACGAAAGAGTCATTGTTCAAGAACACTGTTCTGGTGCTTGATGTGAGCGCCAGCATGAAAGCAGACTTTGAAGGAGGGGAAGAAGGCAGGTTTGAGGAAGCAGTTGAGCAGGCTAAGAATAACCTGGGCACGATAAACACCCTGGTGCTTGCCAAGAAGACTCCTGAAGTCGTGCTAGTAGAGGAAGGATCAAGCGTAGTCAAAAGCTATCTTGAGAAGCTCGACCCTACCGATGACCCAACCAACCTTTATGATGCTATTAGTACAGCCGGAGGCTATGCTAAAAGCGATTCTCGCGTCGTGGTGATAAGTGATTTCATAGACACAGAGACTGACACTGGCCTGAACACTGCCAAGAAGACCTTGGAAGCCCACGACATAAAAGTCGATTTCATCAAAGTGATGGAGCCTGTCAAGAATGTGGGCATTGTGGACCTCATAATGGACAATGAGAAGACCAGCGCTGTGATCAAGAACTACAATAAAGAAGCTGTGAGCGTAAAAGTCAAGATTAATTCTCTTGAAGACACCCTTGACATACCTGCCGAGTCACAGGAATTATTCACCTTTTCCACGCCAGCAGGGACGAGTAAGCTAGAGATAGATCCACAGGGTATCGATGACGGATTCGAGGTTGATGATACTGCCTATATCAGCGCGCCCACTGGCATAAGCAAGAGAGTGCTCCTCATCACCAATAATGCTGAGCCTAGGAAGACCTATCTCTTTAATGCGTTTGATGTGATGAAAAACATGTACATAGAGATCGCAGTGCCGCCTAAAATCCCTGACCTGGGCAGCTTTGACATCTTCATCTTCAAGGATATAAAGCCAGGCCTTGTGCTGCCAGGCACTTTCACAGGAGTGAAAAAAGAGGTTGAGGACAGGGGAAAAGCAGTTATTATCGCTGCACAGCCAGACTTCCTAGGAGTCAACTATGAAGGCTTGATGCCCTTATGGGCTAATGAGACCATAACTGCACCTACCAATATCATCACTGGCGTCGCAGAGAGCCTGACAGCCAACATTGAGTTCGGCATAACCAAGAAATATTTCAAGACCAACCTGCTCGCTAATGTAAATCCTGTAATCATCGCTGCCACTGAGGATCAGACTCCTATAATTACTTTCCACGCTCTTGGAAAAGGCAAGGTGTTCTTCTACGGCATACTGGACGAGGACAAGGAAGCTGACACCAGCTTTGCCAAGAGCCCTGTCTATTTCGTCTTCTGGAAAAGATTGATTGACTTCGCCACCAATACTCCTTCCATAAAAAGCCTTAATTACAAGACAGGAAGCGTCCTCAACCTGAATGAGGAGCAGAGAGTGGACACGCCAACAGGCAGGATAACCACGCAGAGCCTGAACCTGGAGAATACAGGGCTGTACACTCTCAATGACAGAATCATTGCCATCAACCTGGTCAATGAAAAAGAATCTGATGTGAGCAATGAAGAAGCTCTTGAAGACCCTGGCAATTATCAGTCAAGCGCCAGGTTCAAGGACCAGGTGCCCTATGAACTCACTGATTACCTGGTGATACTTGCCATCATCCTATTGCTTTTTGAATTCATCTATGTGAAGATGAGAGGTGATTTGTAAAATGATCACCAACCTTCTAAAGCCAGGAATGCTGCTGTGGCTCATACCTCTCTTGGCTTTGTTCATATTCCTCTTGTTCAAAGATTTTGTAAATGATATTTTCAATAACAAAAAAGAGAAGAACAAGTTCAGGATAGTGGTCCTCATCTCAAGAATCCTTATATTCAGCCTGCTAGTGTTTGCTCTTGCCAAGCCTTTCGGAGAAGTAAGGATAATGACTCCTGGCAATCCTAGGCTGCTCATACTCGTAGACAACACCAGCTCCATGGGCGTGATGAACACTGCATTCCTGCAGGACTTGAAAGGAGAAATTGAAGAGCAGATGCCTGTGACCATCAAGACCATCGGCTCTGGGACTAGCTCAGACCTGGGCGACAGCATCCTGAGCAACCTGGAGAAGGACACCAACCTATTATTGATATCAGATGGCAATGTGAATGAGGGCACAGAGCTTGGTGATGTGGCTCTTCTCGCTGCCAACCTTAACAGCACCGTGAGCGCCATCCAGTTGCAGGACAGGGAGAAAGAAGCAGGAGTGTATGTGCTTGGGCCTGAGAGCGCTGTTGCAGGAGTGAACAGCACCTTCAGGGTACGTGTCATCAGGTTAGGAGAGCAACAAGTAAATCTGAAAGTCAGAGTGGATAACCAGTTAGTGATTGATGAGATAGCCCAGAAAGATGAGTATGCTATTGATGAGGAGTTTGGTGAAGGGGACCATAGCATAGTCGCAGAGGTGAGTGCTAGCCAGGATTATTTCCCTGAGAATAATGTCTTCTACAAGGTGGTGAGCGTTGTGAAGAAGCCCAAGATCCTCCTTGTGGCCAATGCGCCAGACCTTGCTGAGCAGATATTCAATGAGCTCTATGATATCACCAAGCTCAACTACATACCTGACAATGTGAATGATTATTATGCCATCATCATCAATGACATGCCTGCTAACATCCAGGGAATCGACAAGCTCGCAGATTATATCGTCGACAAGAAAGGAGGCTACTATGGCAACGGCCTTTTTGTGATTGGAGGGTTCGACAGCTTTGACAGAGGTGACTACAAAGGCTCTATGCTCGAGACTTACCTGCCAGTGACTGTGGGCAAGGCTGCCCGCAAGAGAGGCTCAAGCAATATTGTGTTGAGCATCGACTTCTCAGGCACAACAGGAGACAGGTATGAGATAATCAGGGACCCGCAGACAGGCAAGATAGTGGACCTGCAAAAAGTCAACTCCAATGTGCAGGACGTGAACAAGGCGCTCGCTGTGAGTGTCATCAAAAGCCTAGGCCCTGACAACAGCGTTGGCGTGACTGTGTTCAGCGAGAAGAGCGCAATAGTGCAAGAGATCCTGCCATTGTTCAGGACAAAGGACGAGCTCATGGACAAGATATCGAGGGTCCAGCTGCCAGGAGGCCAATCATTCTTCCAGATAGGATTGAGCGGGGCCTATGCCCTGATCAAGGACCATGTCGGAGCCAACAACATCATAATCATAACAGACGGAAGCACAGGGAGCGATCAGATAAGGCAGGAGACACTCAATGCTGCCAAGACCATAAATTCCCGTGGAGTGAAGATATATGTTGTAGGGACAGGAAGGAATGTGGATGAGAACTTCCTGAAAGACATAGCCTACAATGGTGGAGGAGTGTATTTCCCGGCAAGCCAGGAGAACAACCTCAGGATACTTTTCGGAGAGCCAGAGGAGAGCAAGTTCGGTGAGATATTCGACCTGTTCATCCTCAACCCTTACCACTTCATAACTCAAGGGCTTGACCTTGATGCCAATCTCTATGGATTCAACCAAGTGATTCCTAAGAGCAGCGCGCAATTGCTAGTAACCACTCAGCACGGAGAGCCTGCTGTGACGGTGTGGAACTATGGGCTCGGAAGAGTCGCAACCTTGAATGTTTTCAGTGGCAATAATAATCTAGGAGATTTGCTGAACAAAAGGAATTCTATCTTGCTGACCAGGATTACTAACTGGTGCATAGGAGACCCTCAAAGGAAAGAGCCTTACTATGTAATCATCCCGGACGCAAGAGTGAATAAGCCAGCAGAGGTGATTGTGAAGAGCGATAAGTATCCTGCTGCAGAGGGCTTGAGCTTCACCAAGACAGGCGAGAACCAGTACAAGACAGATTTCGCGGTAGGAGAAAAGGGGCTTCACCAAGTGCTCGGCAAGAGCTTTGCTGTGAACTATGAGACGGAGTACCAGTACCTGGGCATGAGCTCCAGGCTCGAGGACGTAGTCTCTATGAGCGGCGGAAAGTTTTTTAAACCTACTGATGCTGATGCCATTGTAAGTTTTGTCAAGAGCGTGTCCAAGAGGACCAAGGTTGACAAGACAGTGATTGTCTGGCCTTTCATACTCGCAGCAGCAATCATCTTTTTGATAGAGATTGGAATCAGGAAGGTAAGGGAGAAAAGGCTTAATGCTTGATTAAAAAAAATACGAGAGGTTGATTAGGATGACAAGCTTCATGGGAAAGAAGGTGAACATATTCCTCTTATTGATGCTGATGCTCGTGCTGATTGGGTTCGGCGGAGTGAGCGTGTATTACCAGTACACTTTCAAGGACCTGAACCAGAGGTTCGACAACGTGAGCACCGGGCTCGGCTCATGCGAGCAGACACTTGCGCAGACCAATAATTCATTGACGAGCCTGCGAAGTGAGCTCAACAGCACCACTTCAGACATAAGAAAGTACGACACATTGTACGAGCAGAAAGCAGGAGAGCTTGAGCAGAAGAAGACTGAGCTGTCCAGCACCCAGACAGAGCTCAACAGGGTGACCTTGCAGAAAGAGGTCTACAAGAAGCAGATTGATGAAGCCTATGCCAATATAATCAACTTGAACAGGACCATCACCACCTTGAACATCAGGGTGACTGGATTGGAGAGGAGCATCGACAGGCTCAATGACATGGTCACCTGCCTCAGGAACACTGCTGATGCCCAAGAGAATGCTGATTGCATGGACTGAGCCAAGGGGAGAAAAAATATGCCGCCTTTTATCAAGGAATTATTCAATGAAGTGAAGATGGAGATGCTAAAGATAGCTCTCATCAACAGCTTCCTAGATTCCATCATGGTGTTCTTTGTCATTTACTTCATCGTGTCATTCTTCAAGAACATAGCCTTTTTGTATGTCGTGCTCATACCTGGCGTTATCACCATCATTTATTTCTTCACCAGCCTGGTGATAAGCATAAACAAGCTCAGGCTCAAGACCATGGAAGATGCCAATCCGCAGGTGAAGGAGATGCTGAGGACGGCCCATGACAACATGAACTCAGAGAGTATCATGAGCATGGCTCTTTTCGCAGAGCTCAAGGGCAAGATGAAGACTGTATCCTCGGGCAATCTTTTGGAGTCAAAAAAAATAATCATCAGGATTGTTAGCGCAGTCGTCATTGTCTTCCTCATAATATTCGTTTCTTCTTTCAAGCTTCCCAAGATCAACCTTCCTTTTGAGATTCCCAGGTTCATGGGGCAGAATAATAACAGGTATGCGCAGACAGAAGGCAACCTTACAGAGCTAGATTTCAACGAGACTGAAGTGATGTATGGTGACCCTAGCATCGCCAAGCTTGGCAATGACCAAATCAATCTGAATGTGAATCCTACTCTGAGCGACATAGACTTCAACAATGTGGGAGAAGCAGAGAATGATGAGCTGGCAACCGGAAGCATGCCTCAGGAGATAGGAGTCAATGCAGATGCCTTCAACAACCAGCAGCAGCTAGAAGAAGCAGAGCAGGCTGCTAATTATAGTCAAAGGATAAAAGATA
Source organism: Candidatus Nanoarchaeia archaeon (assembly GCA_041479965.1). Lineage (GTDB taxonomy): Archaea > Nanobdellota > Nanobdellia > Woesearchaeales > SM23-78 > SM23-78. The sequence continues at coordinate 40,287 of JBGOZE010000003.1, forward strand.
TTTGACAAGATTTTAACAAAAAAAAATGTGAGGATGAGAACATGGCAGGAAAAGAGATTGAGACTATAAAGAACATTGAGAAACTAAAAGACACTTTCAGCAATGTCACCAAGGAGATCGAGAAGGTCATAGTGGGGCAGGAGGATGTCATAGAGCAGATAATGGTCGCTATCCTGTGCGATGGCAACGCCCTGCTCGAAAGCTACCCCGGGCTTGGAAAGACCACCATGGTCAAGACCCTAGCCAATGTCCTGGACTTAAAATTCGGCAGGATACAGAACACCCCTGACCTCATGCCCAGCGACATCATCGGGACATACGTGATTGAGGAGGACAAAGGCAAGAAGATGTTCAGGTTCCAGAAAGGGCCAATATTCGCCAATATAATACTCGCAGACGAGATCAACAGGGCAACACCCAAGACGCAGTCAGCCATGCTCGAGGCAATGCAGGAAAAACAGGTCACAGTAGGCAACCAGACCTTTGAGCTGGAAAGGCCGTTCTTTGTGCTCGCAACCCAGAACCCGATAGACATGGAAGGAACATATCCGCTGCCAGAAGCCCAGGTAGACAGGTTCTTGCTCAAGATACTGGTGTCATATCCTAAGTTTGATGACGAGCTAGAGATAATCAATAGGTACACCAAGTCTGATAAAATCCCTGAAGTCCATACTCTGCTAAGCAAGGAGTCGCTTGTGCTATTGCAGAACCTCGCAAGGCAGGTGCCGATAGCAGATGACATCAAGAAGAGAGCTCTTGAGATTGTAGCCAAGACCAGGAGCAACAAGGATTTGATTGAGTACGGAGCAAGCCCGAGAGCAAGCATAGGACTGATACTCGCTGCGAAAGCAAAAGCTTTGATTGATGGAAGGAAATATGTTAGCGCCAAAGACATCGAAGACATGGCCTACCCTGTTCTTAGGCACAGGATAATCCTTAACTTCAAGGCAGAGAGAGAAGGCAAGACACCTGATGATATCATCAGGCAATTGATGAAAGACTGAACAATGGGAATAGACATATCTTTTTTGAAGGAGATAGATAGGTTCAACATAGTCCTGAAGAAAAGAGTATTGTCCAGGTTCCAAGGAGAAAGGGCGAGCCACGCCCAAGGACAAGGACTGGTGTTCTCTGACTATAAAGACTATGTTCCTGGAGATGATTTCAGGAGTGTTGATTGGAAAGTTTATGCTCGAACAGACAAGTTCTATATCAAGCAGTTCGAAGAAGAAAGGAACATGACAGTCCACATCATAGTTGATGCTAGCGCCAGCATGGACTATGGGAAGAGGATTACAAAATTTGATTATGCCAGCATGATAGGCATGGGATTTGCTTACATGGCTCTCAAGAACAATGAGAAATTCAATTTCTCAACTTTTGCTGAAGGGCTGAATTATCTAAGAGCAAGGAAAGGATGGAACCAATTGTTGAACATCCTAAGCATACTGGAGAAACTCAAGATCACTGGGAAGTCAGAGTTCAGCAAGAGCTTTGACGAGTACAAGAAGTTTGTCAGGAGCAAGAGCTTCATAGTCATCATATCAGATTTCTTGTATGACCTTGAAGAGATAAAGGCAGTATTGTCAAGATTCACCAAGCACGAAGTGATTGTAATCCAAGTACTTGACCCTGATGAGAGAAGATTGCCTTTGTACGGGGACGTGATACTTGAGGATAGCGAGCTGCACCACAGGCTAAGGACTTTCATCAGCAACAGGTTGCTCAGCAGCTACAGAAACAAGGTAGAAGGCCACATCCACGCGATAAAAGACGTTTGCGAGCACCTAGACCATGACTTCATCAGCGTTACCACAGACACGCCCATCTTCGAGACGTTCTACAATGTGCTGAGGACTTAAGAAATTCTATCTAATACCTGAACCTTCGCTCATAGTCTTTGTGACTTAACCATTCAAGTATAGCTGTTATGAGCTCTACCTCATTATCTGCTGTTATGGTGTACATCAACCTCCATCCTTTAGGCAGGTCGTATTTCCAGAGGTTGTTTATCCTGTACTTGCGGATATACTCTTTAGGGATGAGCCTCTTAGGGACTTGTACCCCTGAGAATGCATTTTGCTTAAGCTCCTTAACTGCCTTGTTGATGGCTTTCTTTAAGAAATCATCATCTCTTAGCTGATTATAGCTTTCTTCTAATTCATCATCTATGAAAACTACCTTTGACGCTTTTATCATGTCTTGATCTCCTTTCTTGCTCTCAGCTTCTTGGCTAGTTCAGGATTCCAGATGTAGGCTATCTTGCCGTGCTTGTCAAAGGCTATCTTGTTAATGCTTTCCAGGTATTCTAACACCACGAGATAGGTCTGCCACATCACTTTCTTAGGCAGCTTCTTCCATAGATGCGTCTGGTTGAATTCTCCGCTGTGCCTGTCTATTTCCTTCTCCACCATCAATACAGTGCTGAGAGTAGGAGACCTTTCATAGGGGCTTCTATGCATGAGAATCCGATATATCAATTGATATATAAAGGTTTCGTTCCCGAACAACGCCATGAAAAAAAGATTTGGGCTGGATGTTTATATAATGATACTATGAAAAAGCGGAAAGATTACGGAAATTAATAGAGAGGGTATATTAACCAGTTCTCCAATCATAAAATTTATAAAGACATTGATATTATTTAATATCATGAGATATCAAGATGGACTTTACCAAGTTCGAATTCTAAAATGAAAAAATGCTCTGAATGCAAAGGAGAGATGAAGGAGATGAAAGCCAAGACACCCGAAGGGGTGGCGTATGCTTATTATAAATGCTCCAAATGCAGCTATGAGATGGTAGACCTGAAGCAATTGCATGAAGTGGCGGAGAAGTACAGGGAAATGAAAAGATATCATGCTAAACTGACTCCCTGGGGAAAAAGCCTGGGCTTGAGAATCCCTAAAGAGCTGGCTGATAAATATAAATTCAAGGATGAGGTTGTGCTGATACCTGAAGACAACGGCATAAGGATAGTTGCTTAATTGGAGTTTGAATTGATTTCTTACGAGGTCTTATCAAACTCATTCTGATTCTTTCGGAAAAATCACGATTTTTCATGATAGCGTTTTATTAATGAGCTGATAACCTGATTGATTAATGAGCCAGAAGTACATCATTGACAGCTGCATCTGGAGAGACTTCTATGAGGACAGGGTTAGTGAGTCAGGAAGGCCTCTGGGGAAATATGCTTTTGACTTGTTTATGAAAATATTGAAGAGAAATGACATTATTCTTTTCTCAGAAAGTCTGATGTGGGAATTAAGAAAGAGGTACTCTGTGGATGAGATCAATGAGAGGCTCAACTTATTGAAACATATCGGGACCTTAACCAGAATTGAGATGATTGATTATGAGAATGCTGAGGCATTTAAGCTTTCCGTGACAAGAAATATACCTCGCTTTGACTGCCTTAATGCGGTGCATGCGAGAAATCATGATGCATTGCTGGTATCACAGGATAAGCACATAATCCATGGGCTTTCGGATATTGCAAAGAGCATCAGGCCCGAGGAGATCGATTGAATCTTCTGTCCAGTTCTGCACCAAATTCCTTGCTCACTTCCCACTTAATCTTTTCATCATCTTCAAGCTTCGTCCTGCCCTTAAGCTTGCCTCTTAGGCTCAGAAACTTCTCTATGGCTTGTTCCCTAGTAAGATTTGAGAGCTTGTCCCTCACAGCTTCCCTGATGAACTCAGTCCTGGAGTTGAAGTTATGCTCTATTATCGACTGGTCAATCTTCTTCAAGATGTCTTCCTGAAAACGAATTGTTATTCCTTCCATCGTAATCTAATGTAATACGATGTAATTTATAAAGATTGCCATTGGAAAGACGGAAGGATTACGGAAGATTAGCAGGAGTTTGAGGTTGATGTCTTACGAGGAATCAAACTCTTTCAGATTCTGAATGAAAAGCTTATTTTGATAATGGATGCTTGTAAGCTACGAAATAATAAATAGTAGCTATAATCCCGCTAAGAAACCCTGTGAAGAAGCAGAAGATGAACAAGACAATCCAGAGAATGTCACGCCTCTTTACTGCATCAATGAACATGAAAAGCCAGAATCCGAAACAAAAATTAGCTAATTTTTGATTAAAAAATTTACAATTTTTTATAGCTAATAATCAAAAGAATAATAATAACCGCTCCAAGACCCAGAATCCAACCCAACAAGCTCATGACAATACTTAATAGAAAAGAGTATATGAATGTTGGTGAAAGAACAATGAAACGGGAGTCAGGGAGAACGGAACGAACGAAAATTCACAGAACATTTAAATAGAAAAACGCACATCATCTAATCAAATGGCAATAGAACGACTTACAAAAGAACAAGCCAAAGCAGAGATAAAAGGAATTATAGATAATTTCAAAGCCAATTATCAGCAGCATAAAAAAGAACTTGAAGCAAATACGGAAACCAAACTTGTAGAACCGTTATTTGAAGCGCTCGGATGGACTAAAGACGATTTTGTAAAAAGAGAGAAAACTTATCGGGGAAAGAAAACAGGATATGGTGATTACGCTTTCAAAATAGGAGATAAAATTGTTTTCTTTTTAGAAGTAAAAAGATTAGGTATTTCGCTTGAAAAAGAAGCAGACAAGCAAGTAATTTCATATGCTTTATCAAAAAGAGTTCCTTTTGCGGTTTCAACAAATTTTGAAGAATTAAACATATTCTGTGTTGAGCAAGAAAACGCTCTTCATAACAAATTCCGAGTTTTCAGAAGCCCAGACGATTACATCAACAATTTCGATGACTTCTTTTTCTTATCCAAAGAAAGCTTTGAACAAAACCTCATACTAAAAAAAGCAGAAGACGAAGGAAGGTTAAAAAGAAGAGCATCTATTGACAAAATCCTTCTTGAAGACTTAATGCTCATAAGAAAACTCATATCAAACGATATTGAAAAAAGGTATCCTGACAAATATCAAATTAATGAGAAAGACGAGATAGTACAAAGGATACTCAACAGGCTCATATTCATAAGGAGCTGTGAAGACAAAGGTATAAACCCTGAAGATGTTCTGATTGAGGAGATAAAGCACCTGCCACACAACAAATGCTATCCAAAACTTAAAGGCATATTTGAGAAATACAATGAAGTTTACAATTCCGGGCTTTTTGCTATTGCCAAAGACAATGATTGCGACTTAATAAACATCGATGGCGAAATAATACAAAAGTTAGCCTACTATCTTTACGAGTCAAAAGACCAAGAGTACATATATGATTTTGACTGGATTGATGCTGACGTTCTCGGGCAAATATACGAGCAATATCTTGGTAAAATCCTCTCCCAAACAAAATCTGGAAGAAGCAAGCTAAAAGACGGTCAGGCTCACAGGAAAGAGCAAGGAATCTATTATACTCCCACTTACATTGTTGATTATATAGTCAAGAATACTCTTGGTGAATTACTTAAAGAAAAGAAAATAAAGTCTTCTGAGATTAAAATCTTAGATCTTGCCTGCGGAAGCGGAAGTTTCCTGATAAAGGCATTTGATTATCTTGCTGGCAAACTTGGAGCGACTGAAGAAGCTAAACAGCAAAGGATAGATTCGCAAGGGAACTACTCCGTCAAAACTCAAATACTCAAAAGCAATATTTACGGTGTTGATTTAGATAATAAAGCCGTAGAGATTACAAAACTTAACTTGCTCTTAAAAGCAGCCGAGAAGAACAGAAAACTACCTGAAGAACTCGACCTTCATGTAAGGCACGGAAACTCATTAATCGATGACGAAGCGATAGCAGGATTAACAGCATTCAAATGGGCAGGAGACTTTGCAGAAGGAAGCTTTGATATCGTGATAGGAAATCCTCCTTACATTAGAAGCCGAAACTTATTAAATCAAGATAGATCATATTTTTCAAAAAATTATGCTTCTGCCTTTAGAACATTCGATATTTATCTTTTCTTTTTAGAGAAAAGTATAGCATTATTAAAAAAAGGAGGATATTTTGGTTTTATAATTCCGTATTCCTTCTTGAATCAACCTTACGCAACTAAACTAAGAAAAATAATTCTAGATTCCTGTCAGATTGTAGAGATAGTCGACTTGTCGGAATTTAAAGTTTTTCAAGATGCTGAAGTGCGAAATTGCATAGTTATTTGCAGACACACTAAAAGCAATAAAGAAGCAGTTAAATCTTCATTTGTAAACGGACAGATAAAAAAAATAGAAACAATAGATACAAAATTGTTTTTAAAAAATTCAGATTTTATGTATAAATTAGAGATTACGAAAGAAAATCGACCGCTTCTAATGAAAATTCAACAAAACACCATTAATTTAATTTATATTTTTTATTTATGTTATGGTTTGTTATTATTTGTTATATACAGTGTGAAATATTAATATGTTTTGATTTTTTTTCAATTTAA
>JBGOZE010000004.1:0-45614 GCA_041479965.1 Candidatus Nanoarchaeia archaeon
GGACCTCTTAGGAATAGCAGAAAGAGCCAATGTGAGCTTCATGATAGCCATGGACACCAAGCTCAAGAGCACAGGAAGAGTTAACATCTTGATAAGCGACGACCTGTAAAGGCCCGCCGCCTAGGCGCTTAAAATTATTTTCTTTTTATCTTTTTTCTTTAGAGCATTCTTTTTAGTTTTATTCTCTCGAATTCATATATCTTTGATTTATCATCACTATTAAGTAGTTAAATATCGAAAGATTTAAAAACGCGAGAAGCTTATATTCTGACAGAACCAATAATTCACATTAGACATGGAATTATACCGTAAGATTAATGGAAAAAATCCAAATTGCAGGTATTAATAAAAATGAAAATATTCAGAAAAGAGCATTTTGGAGGAGTTCTATACGATACAGATACTCTGCGCTTTGGCTTGGTTAGGAAGATCCCTGAAGGAATCACTATCGATAGAATAATCAAAACTGAAGAGGCCAAAAGAAAAGATATACTATCAGCACCTGTAAGAGTTTATTACGAGCTTCTTACAAAATGCAATTTAACCTGCAAACCTTGCTTTGCGTCGTCTTCTCTAAAAGGAGAATACGGCAAACCCACTGAGGACATTAAATTAGTCCTTGACGAATTGTCCAAAGCCGGCGTCATAGATGTTCGGTTTACTGGGGGAGAGCCAACTTTGAGAAATGATCTCTGGAGTATACTCAAACATGCAAAAGAACATCAATTCTCAGTTTCTGTCAACACTAATGGCGTTTATGAGGATCCCGCAACTGTTGCCAGAAATTTTGCAGATTTGGACTTAGAACAAGTAACGATAAGCATAGATGGAGTCAGAGAGAACCATGATTTTATGAGAGGTAAAGGAAATTTTGAGAAAGCTATAGAATCAATGAAGTTAATGAAAAATGCGGGTGTAAAATTAAGAATCAACACTGTTCTTACAAAGATAAATTATCAAGACATTCCGTCAATAGTAGATCTGGCTGCATTGTATGCCTTGGAGGTAAACTTTTTTTATATGCGACCAATAGGAAGGGCTATTGAACAAAAATCATTATCCTTAGATTTTGATGAACTTTATGAATCTTCTAAAACCGCTTTAACCCTCAGGGATAAATATCCTCACTTGAGCATCATGCATTTTGAACAGTCTTTCACTGAAAGATCAATCGATGACTTCTGCAGTGATTTGCAGCAAGGTTATCCTTATGGCAATACTACATTAAATCTTGATTGGAAGGGGAATGTATGGCCTCACGGATATTCCACTTATCAAGACGATAGATTTAAAGTAGGAAATATTTATGAAACTCCATTAAGGGAGATTTGGGAAGGATCTGATAAACTTGAAAAAATGAGAAAATGGTTTAGATCTCTAATGGAGCGTTGCAATGATTGCTCCGTTTATAAGGTAAAGTGCGCAGGATACAATTTTGAAATGGAACTTGCAAAAAGCGCAGGAGCAATCGAAAACAATCCTTTTTGCATAAGCCAGGCGCCAATACCAGATATAAAATTATAGGCTGAAAGCATGATAATGAGCCACAAACACAAATTTATTTTTGTGAAACCAGGGAAAGTTGCAGGATCTGCAATCGAGTTGGGTTTAGAAGGCAAATTGGAAGCCAGCGCAATCGTTACTCCAATGAGCGTGTTTGAACCAAAATGCGACGAGGATGCTTACGAACATATAGGGAGGAATTGCAAAGGTTATAGCGAGCATATGGCTCCTGCAGAAATCAAAAGGAAAGCACCTGGAGAATGGGATTCATATACCATCATCTCTGTTTGTAGGAATCCGTTTGACATGTTGATTTCAAGATGGCATTGGGAAGGATGGATTTTTCAAAAATATGGGGAACCAGGATTACACAGTTACATCGCAATGTTCAATAAGTTTAAGAGAGATAAGAACCTTTCATTAGTGCAGCTACCTAGAAAGCTTTCTATAAATAGAGCGAGGAAAATGGTAGCAAGAGAATATCCGAAAGGAAACTTTGATTTTTTTGTACGACACTTACCCGATCAGTGGACTAATGATCAATATTATTTTGATGGAAAAGAGGTAATTCCTAACATAGTATTACGATACGAATCCCTACAATCAGATTTTGATGAACTCTGCAAAGAGTATGGGCTTTCACAGAGCCAATTGCCAAGAGTAAAATCAAAAATACGGCCTGCAGGTTTAGATATTAAGGGCTATTATGCCCCAGAATTATCTGAATTTGTAGCAAAAAAATTTGAAAAACAAATGACAGCATTTGGATACTCTCGATTCTGAATAGTAAAGTTTAAATAACTACATGAGTTTGAGTTGTTTAATATGAAGAGAAAAATACAGTTAGAATGCCTTGTTTTCAGAAGAATTAATAATACGATAGAGTATTTAATCATGAAAAGAATTCCTAGCAAAGGAGGATTTTGGCAACCTCCTTGCGGCGGATTAGAGGACAGCGATAAATCAAAGCTTGATGCTGCATTTAGAGAGCTTAAAGAAGAAGCAAATGTAAGCCGCACCGATGTATTAAGGGTTCTTGAAGATATTCATCAGTTTGTCATTAACAAGCATTATTTGACAAGTGAACCCATTAAGCCAATTCAAGAGTTTGTATTTGGCTTTGAGGTTAAAAAAGATATTGATGTATCGATTAGCAATAATATTGATACTGAACATGATGAGATTAAATGGGTTTCATTTGAAGAAGCCATGAAATTATTAAAATGGAAAAATAACAAAGATGCATTCGTAAAAATTCATAATAAGTTATTGAAAAACTAGCATTTTTCTAAATGGGTTCGGATGTCATTTTTTCTGAAAAGCCAGAACCCGGTTGAATAGGCAAACACTCTCAGAAACCCAAAAAGCTTATTCAAAGGATTTCAAATCAGGATTTGATGTTAATTCACCTTGTTTCTAAACAAAAGATTTTTTAAAGACCTATTTTATTCTATCTTGTTATGCCACGAGAATCCCGTGAAGAATGGAAGACCTACAAGAACGTGTTTGACCAGGCAGCGCTCTTGAATCTTGAGAAGCTCAGGAGCGAAGGGCATTTTGATGAACTTCAAAGCCCAATAGCCCTTGGCAAGGAAGCCAACATCTTCACTGCTAGCAAAGGCGAGGACACGATAATTGTCAAGATCTACCGCCTGGAGAACTGCAACTTCAACCAGATGTACAGGTACATAGCGCCTGACCCTAGGTTTGCTGGCTTGAAAAAGCGAAGGCGCCTGGTGATATTCTCCTGGGTTCAGAGAGAATACAGGAACCTGCTCAAGGCAAGGGAAGTTGTCAGGGTGCCCAAGCCAATAGCAATCAAGGACAACATCCTGGTCATGGAATTCATAGGCAGGGATAATGAGCTTGCACCCATGTTAAAGAATGCCAAGCCAAAGAACCCCAAGGATTTCTTTGAAAGAACAATCAAGGGCATCAAGGCGCTCTATGGCATAGGCTTGGTCCATGCTGACCTTTCTGAGTTCAACCTTCTAAACTTCGAAGAAGAGCCTGTATTCATCGACCTGAGCCAAGCAACAACAACAGAGCATCCTCAAGCCAAGGAATTCCTGGAAAGGGATGTGCACAATATTGTCAAGTTCTTCAAGAAGCTAGGAGTCAAGGCTGATGAGAAGGAAATCCTAGAAAACATAATAAAGAAGAGTTAAGCCTTTAAACATAAACATTTATAAAAAAAATCCGTCTCCGCTCATCTATGCCTAGAAAAAAGAAGCAGGAAGAAGCTGTTGAAAAATCTGAAGAAGCAGAGGAAACCAGTTATTCTAATAATTATTTGTCTGAGGGTTCTGAATATTCTTACAGCATCAAGATACCCAAGGACAGGATTGCTGTTCTCATAGGTGTCAAAGGAAAGGACAAGAAAGAGCTAGAGGACTGGTCGCGAGCCAAGATAAATGTGGATTCGATAGAGGGAGACGTAGTCATAACAGGTAAGGATGCACTCAAGCTCTACGAACTCAGAGAAGTTGTCCAGGCTATTGCGCGAGGATTCAGCCCAGAGACAGCCAGGCTGCTTCTCAAGCCTGATTATACGCTGGAGCTCATTAATCTCAAGGATTATGGACTTGACAAGCCTAACAAGCTTATGAGGGTCAAGGCAAGAGTGATAGGAACCGGAGGCAAGGCAAGGAGAGTGATTGAGGAGCTTACAGGCACCCAGATATGCGTGTACGGCAAGACCATCGGAATAATCGGTGAGTGCGGTCATGTCACCAATGCCAAGAGAGCAATCGAACTCATCATCAAGGGAAGCATGCACTCAACCGTGTACAAATGGCTTGAGGACCGGAGAAGAAAGGCTAAGAGAGAAGAACGAGGATTCTGAGGATTCTGAAGATTTTCTGCAATTTATCAGCAAGCTTTATAAATAACTTGTTTCCTTTTTGGTGTTGCTCAATAGGTTATGAGCATTTTAAGGGTAGGTTTAGGATATGATAAGGTTAAATTTATCGTCAATAAGGGTATTATTTTATGGCTGAAGTGATAAAAGCAGAGGAATTGGCAAAGAAGCAGAGAGAGATTTCTGTCGCAGAGTTCTTTGAGAAGAATAGGCATCTTCTGGGCTTTGATAACAAGAGAAAATCCCTTCTGACTGCTGTCAAAGAGGCAGTTGACAATTCCCTTGATGCTTGTGAAGAATCCGACATCCTTCCGGAAGTGCTTGTCGAGCTCATAGACATGGGCAATGACAGGTTCAAGATAGTTGTGGAGGATAACGGCCCTGGAATAGTCAGGGAGCAAATACCTAAAGTTTTTGCAAAGCTTCTCTATGGCAGCAAATTCCACAGGTTGAAGCAGGGAAGAGGCCAGCAAGGAATAGGCATAAGCGCCAGCGTCATGTACGCCCAGCTAACAACAGGAAGACCTGCCAGGATTCTCTCTAAGATTGATCCTGGCAAGCCTGCGCATTACTTTGAACTCAAGATTGACACCAATAATAATAAGCCCCAGATTCTCGGCGAAGAGGTCAAGGAGTGGGACAAGCCTCACGGCACAAGAGTGGAGCTGGACATAGAAGGCAGCTATATCAAAGGTCCTCAAAGCGTGGACGAATACCTTAAAGAGACAGCCATAATCAATCCTCATGTAACCATCACCTATGTTAATCCCAAAGCAGAGCAAATAATCTTTCCGAGGGCAACAGAAGAATTGCCTAAGCAGCCTCAGGAGATAAAGCCCCATCCCTATGGAGTGGAGCTAGGAATTCTTTTGAAGATGCTAGGCAACACAGAGTACAGGACTCTTCAGGCATTCCTGGTTAATGAGTTCTCAAGAGTAGGCTCTGGCACTGCAAAGCTCATCTGCGAGCAAGCCCTGGTGCAGCCTAATATCAACCCAAAAAAAATTTCAAGAGATGATGCTGAAAAACTTATCAATGCGATAAAGAACACGAAAATAATAAGCCCGCCTACTGATTGCATAAGCCCAATTGGCGAGGAGCTTTTTGAGAAAGGCCTGAGAAAAGAAGTAAATGCAGAATTCTATTGCGCAGTCAGCAGGAGCCCTGCAGTCTACAGGGGCAACCCTTTCCAAGTCGAAGTCGCTGTAGCTTACGGAGGAAACCAATCATCAGAAGACTCTGTCAATCTCTTGAGATTCGCCAACAGAGTGCCATTGCTCTACCAGCAAGGAGCTTGCAGCATCTACAAGAGTGTTGTGCAGACCAACTGGAAGCCTTACGGCTTGAACCAGAGCAATGGCTCATTGCCATCAGGGCCTGTCACGATTGCTGTCCACATAGCAAGCGTATGGGTGCCTTTCACTAGCGAGAGCAAAGAAGCCATAGCCCATTATCCTGAGATCATCAGCGAAGTCAAGCTAGCCCTTCAAGAGGCTGGCAGGCGACTGCAGACCTATGTCCATAAGAAGCACAAGGTCAAGAATCAGCTTGAGAGAGCTAATCTTTTTGAGAGATACATCCCTGAAGTCGCAGACTCGCTCGCAAGATTGACTGGTGAGAGCAAGGAAAAGCTCACCAAGAAACTGCAGGAGATGATAAAGAAGGATGATATCCAGAAGGAGATAATGAATATGGAATCCTTAAAAGGAGAGGTCGATGAAGACGAGACTGACCAAAAAGGCAGCAAGAACGCTAAGTCAAGCAAAGGCGAAAAGAATGATAATGGCAACGGCCATGAAAAAGTTGAGAAGGAATAGAAAATGAGCCCAAAAGCAAAAGAAGAATCTAATGAAGAACTTAAGAAAACAGCAAGTGAACTTGCTGGTTCAAAAAAAGAAAGTTTTTTGAAAGAAGTTATCAGCGGAAAAGAAGCTGCAAACACTGCTGATGCTAAGAAAGAGCTAGTCAAGCTGGGTTACAGCGTAATCGATGACATAAACAAGGGCAAGAACCCTCATATCGAGCTCTCTGTAAGGGGCTTGAGCAATGTAGTCTACGATAAGGAATCAAAGACCCTTGGCCTGGGAGATAAGACAGCCCAGAGATTCTTCTTCAATGTGGCTCATTCAAAAAAATTCCTTCAGACCATCGAGATAGCATCAATCTGCAAGACTCTCCTTGATGTGAGCAAGCACGCAAGCCTGAGAGATGTGTTCTACATGGCCAAGAGGACCATCCCTAACACTAAGATCAATCTTGTTGATGAGCAGACAGAATCTGACAAGTCAATTGAAGACTTGGAGCTCATAACAGGCTATTCAAGAGAGAACCTGAATGTGAATGCCAACAAGATGGGAAGCGTAGCAGGCAAGGTTGTTGTCGAGGACTCTGGCGATACAATAGACTGGTCCAAGCTCGGAAGCGGAGGATGGAGCATTCCAAGCAATGTTGAGAACATCAAGTTCAAGAAAGTGGATGCCAAATACGTCATCTACATGGAAAAAGCAGCTGTCTGGGAAAGACTGCACGAGGACAAGTTCTGGGCAAAGCAGAACTGCATCATCATGTCATCACAAGGACAGACCACCAGGGGCATAAGAAGGCTGTTGCAGAGGCTGAGCACAGAGCACAAGCTGCCCATATATGTCCTAGTAGACAATGACCCTTGGGGATGGTATATCTATTCTGTCCTGAAATTCGGCAGCATCAGCCTTGCCCACATGGCAGACGAGATGGCAATATCTGAAGTCAAGTTCCTGGGAATCACCTGCGATGATGTAGTCAACTATGACTTGAAAAGGCATTTCATCAAGCTCACAGACAAGGACATCTCAAGGCTGAAGCAGATGCAGAACTATGAGTGGTTTGTCAAGCACAAAGGATGGCAGAGGCAGTTCAAGATGATGAAGGATTTCGGCGCCAAAGTCGAGATACAAGCCCTGTCATCTAAGGGAATAAGCTTTATTTCTGAGAAATACTTGCCAGAGAAGATAAGGAAGCAGGAGTTCCTGGACTGAATATAACATCATGAGCGAGATCATGCTAAAATCAAAAAATAATAATTTTTTGGTCCAGAAAACCAACGGTTTTCTGAAAGCAGACTTTCATACTCATACTCACGAGGACCCGATGGATTTCTGGCTAGTGAAATACTCTGCCAAGGACCTCATAAGGCTGGCTGCAAAGCAGAAATTTGATGTTCTCTCCATAACCCATCATGACAGAGTGTTCTTTAATAAGGATATCAGGAGCTATGCCAAGAAAAAAGGCATACTGCTCATACCAGGAGCTGAGCCCCACATAGGAGGCAAGGATGTCCTGATACTCAACACCACCAACCAGGAGCTTGCGAGGATAAATAAGTTCTCTGACCTGGAAAAGGTAAATGATTCTGCAGTTGTGATTGCTCCTCATCCTTTTTTCTTGACAGGCAACTGCCTGGAAGACAAGCTAGTGAAGAACATTAAGCATTTTGATGCCATAGAATTCAGCCACTTCTACACCAGAGCCCTCATCAACCCAATATTCAAGTTCATAGCAGGCAATGCCAAGGCTGCTGACATTGCTGAGAAGTACAAGAAGCCATTGATAGGGACTTCTGACTGTCATAAGCTCTATGAGTTCGGAACAACCTACACTCTCGTAGACAGCGACAAGAACAAGGATGATGTTCTCGAGTCTATCAAGCATAACAGGCTCAAGCTAGTAGCCCACCCTATGCCTATCCACTTGTTCTTTAGAAGGATAGCCGGGGCCATAATCCAGGAAGGGCTGATGGAAAGGGTTTTCTTCAGGAAAAGGATTATCAGGAGAAGAAAAGCAGCTTATCAAAAGATTTAAATAATCATTAAGCAGATATTTATTGTATGGCAATAGCTATGCTTCGACCAGGCAATCCTAGGGATATACTCGCCACTAAATTCGAGATAGAGCACGAGGAAGTATTCCACCTCAAGAACCTGTACAAGCTCATCTATGAATGGATTGGAGAGGAAGGATTTGTCTCAGTGGACACTGGCGATGACAAGATTGAGATGCTCTACCTCGACCAGACCAAGGCTAGCGGAGAGAAAGAGCACCAGATATGGTGGAGAGCCATCCAGGTACCAAGAGGGAATAATTATTACAGGTATTTCTTGAAGATTGATTATCAGACCCTTTACATGAAGAAGATTGAGATAATGCACAAAGGACAGAAGTTCAGCACCAACAAAGGAGACATCATCATCAAGATAGAGGCATGGCTCCAGCTGGATTACCAGAACAAATGGGAGAACCATCCCATACTCAGGATCTTTGACAGGTGGTTCAGGGAAAGATTCTACCTTGAGAAAGTGAAAGCCTACAGGCAAGACCTTTACACCATCACTTTCAGGCTGCACCAGAACATAAAGCAATACTTGCAGCTCAAGGCGCCAGTTGACTGGGGAAGGCCATTCCACCCCGAGAGAGGAGTGTGAGCTCAATCTAAAGACTGAATTATCTAATAGAAACGCTTTTAAACTTTCTTTTCTTCCCAGTCATTATGAGATTTGCTTTATACGGATTTGACCTCAACGGTACGCTGGTAGACACCCTTGAAATGGATTACAGCCTAGATTGCAAGCACGCTCAAGCCATGGGTGGCAGGCCGCCTACGCGTGAAGAGTTCAAGAGGTTGATTGGCCAGGCAAGCTGGGAAGAATATTATGCGACCATAGGGATTAAGGATTGGAAAGGAGCCCTGAAGATGTTCTATCAAGACAGCACGCGCCTAAATGCTGAGATTAATCCTCTTCCTGATGCAAAGCAAGTCCTTGAAACCTTGATTTCAGCGAAAAAGCCCTTGTTCTTGGTATCTGTAAATGACCCGCAAAGCGTAAATGTTTTCCTAAGAAAATCAGGCTTGGAAAGATTCTTTGATGAGCAGAATACCTACGTCGTAGAGAAGAGCAAAACAGCCAACATAATAGCTGCCTACCAAAGATTTGGAGCGAATCCCAAGGACACGGTATTTATAGGAGATACTTTGAATGATATAAGGTGCGCAAAAGAAGCGGGTGTTGTGTCTGTTGGCTTGGCAAATGATTTATATAGCTACTCTGACAGTGAGATGCTAAGAAAAGAAGCAGATTATGCTATATCAAACTTGAAAGAACTGCTAGAATTATAAGAATGAAAACCATCGAATTTCTCGGCATGCCAAGGGCAGGCAAGACAGAGCAGATAGAGAGATTGTCAAGATACTTTAGCAAGAAGAAGGTTTCTCACAGGATAATAACTGACAGGCAGGTAGAAAAAGAAATCACCTGCCCACCAGAAAAGGCATTTGAGTACAACATGCTGTTTTTCAAGAAGATTCTTGAGAAAGTGAAAGCAGCTGAGCAAGATAGCCAATTGGCAGTCCTCATCCTAGACAGGGGTTTTATAGATGGCCAGATATGGTTTGATGTCGAATATGAGAGGGGAAAGCTGAGCAAGGAGGAGAAGAAAAAGGCGACGGGCTTTCTCAGGCCGCTTCAGAAAAAATACGTTGATCTCGGAATCCTGATGATGATATCCCCTAGCTTGACCTTTCAAAGGCATGAGCGAAAAGGAGAACACAGCCTGACAGATGACTATGTTATGACCGAGGAATATGTCAATGGGCTGTACTACGCATATCAGAGCCTGAAAAACAAGCTTGCGAAGAAAAAGAACATTCTCATCCTGGACGGCACTCTTGATATGGATGAACTTGAGAAGATGATAAGGAAAAAAGCCGGCCTTCTTGTTTAATGAAAATTTGCTTAATGCAAAAATTTTATAAAGACTATATCCCTAAGTAAAAGTCATGTACGACATAATATCCGTTGGCAGCAACACTGTTGACCTTTTCATCCACACTGACAAATCAAGCATCATAGACTTCCACTCAAAAACAGAATCCCAGGAATTCATCTCCTATCCTGTGGGTGCCAAGATGCTCATAACCAAGCTGCTCCACAACTTCGGGGGCAACGGGACTAATTCTGCAGTGGCTTTCTCAAGGCTAGGCTTGAAGACAGGCTACATCGGAGAGGTAGGAAAGGATGAGAATGGCAAGCAGATACTCAGGAACCTGAAAAAAGAGAAAGTGGATTTCATCGGCAGCAGGGGAAAGGATTCTGGCTTCTCAATAATCCTTGATGCGATGGAAGAAGACCGCACCATACTGGTCTACAAGGGATGCAACAGTGACATGGAGTTCAGAGAAGTAAATAAGGCTAAGCTCAAGACTAAGTGGCTCTACATATCATCCATGCTTGGAAAGAGCCTCTTGACAGTGGAGCAGATTGTAGAATACGCCAAGAAGAACAGGATAAAGATAGCTTTCAACCCTTCAGCCACGCTCCTAGAGAATGAGACCAAGACAGCCCTCAACATAATCAGATGCGCTGACGTATTGGTGCTCAACAAGGAAGAGGCAGAGAGCCTGATTGGGAATAACACTCCAGAAGTCAACATCCAGAAGCTGATGGTGTACGGCCCAAGAACAATCGCCATAACAGACGGCAAGAATGGAGCAATAGCCTATCATGATGGCTATTATTACAAGGTGTGCGCCAGACCAGACCTAAAAATAGTCGAGACAACAGGAGCAGGAGATGCCTTTGCCTCCACCCTGGTCGCAGGCCTTATAATGAAAAAGCCCTTTGAGTTCTGCCTAAAGATGGCCATCAACAATTCTGAATCAGTAATCACTCATCACGGAGCCCAGAACACGCTGCTAACAAAAAAAAACCTTTTCGATATTGTGAATAAGGATGAAAGATGTATTGAAAAGAGAAAAGCCTGACTCTTTTCTTGCTTCATAATTGATTAATCTGTGATTACTGATATTCACTGATTAATCCAAAGAATTTAAATATTAGAAATAAGCTTATAAAGGTTATTAATAGGAATAAAGGGTAGGTAAGCATGAAGTATGTAGTCACCATCAATAATGTGAATCTGTCAGAACATGAGAGCCTTGGCTTTCGAGCCGTGGACCTGGCTGCTCTTAGGGAGAAAAGGCTCAATGTGCCCTTGACCTTCATGGTGAGAAAAGAAGCCTTTGACCAGTTCATGGCAGAGCACGACCTCAAGCCTAAGATTGATAGCCTTCTCAAGGAGAAAAAGCCAGCAGAAGCTTACCATGACATTCTCGAGCTTTTCAGTAATGCCAACCTGCCGAGAGAAATATCTGATGAGCTTTATGATGCCTATGAGTCACTCACAATCGACCCTGGGGCAAGCGCCAGCAGCATTGTGTCAGAATGGGATTACCCATTTGTGACCCTCATCAGGAGCCCTAACTATCTTCTCAACACAGAGGATGAAGAAGGAATAATCCAAAACATCAGAGGCAAGGAAGCGCTGGCAGAAGCCCTCAAATATGTTTGGGCTTCCATCTACTCCCCAAAATCAGTTGCTTTCAGGAGCAAGGTAGGTATCACCAAGCCACTAGGCATGGGACTGATTGTCCAGAAGATGAAGAAGATAAAGCAATCAGCCATAGCCTATTCTCGCTCAGACCTTGATGAGAGGACTATCATTGTCAAGAGCTTCTTCGGCTTCCCTGACTTTGGCTTTGAGAGCGAAATCCTTGGAAAAGACTATTATGAAGTAGACCTGAACTCTCTGGGCATAACTAAGGCAGAGATCAACACCCAGGAATTCAGCATCGACCGGGACTTTGAGTCAGAAGAACTGATAAAGCACGAGCTAAGGGATGAAAGCTCAAGCCAGAAGATCAATGACAGGATGATATCTGAGATTGCCAGGATAACCAAGAGAGCTAAAAGCTTCGTGGAGCGAGACCTGAAATTATACATTGGAATCAAGGATGAGTTCATCTACGTGTTCCTAGCCAACAGGATCGTTGCTGGCCCAAAGAAACTGTTCGAAGCAGATGAGGAGATGGAGTTGAAAGCGGAAGGGAAAGGAGGCAAGGCTTTCACCCAGAAAAAAGAAATCCTGATAGGCCAGCAGGACGGAATAGAAGCTGCAAGAGAAGTTTTCTCAATGCCCAAGATCCTCAGTCCTGAAGAGGCTAAGCAAGAGCTGCTCAAAGAAGGAGTGATTAAGGAGTTGAGCGAAGAAAATGAAGCAAAGGAAAAGGCAGCAGGAAGCATTCCAGGAGAGCTAGGAATAGAAGTGTACGAGGAGAAGACCAAGCAAGAAGAGCAAGTGGAGAAAGAGATCAACCTGCTCGAGGAAGTGCTCCAGATAAAAGACATCATCGAGAAGATGGAAGAGCACGCCCTGAACAACAGCAAGGAAGCTTATGAGCGAGAAGCCAGGCAGCTGAAATCATTGATGAGCAGGATACGCGAGGAAGAATAATATTTTGTCAAGAGCCTATTTTTTCTAAACCTTTAAAAAAAGCACAGGTTTCTTATGTATTATCATGGATAAAAAACCAGGAAAAGCCATCAAGAGATGCATCAAGTGCGGCAAGAAAGTTTACTGCTCAGGACTATGCGCTCTGCACTTCATGAATTATTTCGAGAAAAAAGTGATCAGGACCATACTGAAATTTGATTTGTTCTCCAAGAAAGACAGGATTGCAGTGGCTGTGAGCGGAGGAAAGGACTCGACTGTCTGCCTTTATGTGCTTAAGAAGCTAGGCTACAATGTCGAGGCGATAACAGTCGATGCTCTGATAGGAAATTACACTCAATCCAATCTTGAGAACCTGAGGTCTGTGTGCAATAAGTATCATATCAAGCTTCACGAGATATCTTTCAGGAAAGAGTTTGGGATGGCGTTGTGTTCCATCAAGATGGTTGCGCACGAGAAAGGGCTCAACTATTCTTCATGCTTCATCTGCGGAGTTCTTAGGAGATACCTGCTTAATAAATATGCCAGGAAGCTCGGCTTTGACTGCATATGCACAGGCCACAACCTTGATGATGAAGCCCAGGCATTCATAATGAATGTCTTCAGGAATGACCTGAACTTGGCCAAGAGGCAAGGGCCAATAACTGGCAACAGCGGAAGCAAGGAAAGCAAAGCTTTTGTCAAGAGAGCCAAGCCACTCTACCTCTGCACAGAGAAAGAGACAACTGCTTATTCCAAGATGATGCACTTCCCTGTGAACTACGGCGACTGCCCTTGCAGGGAAGGAGCTTACAGGAAAGAATACGCAGACATGCTCGACAGGTTCGAGAAGAAGTTCGCGCCTACCAAGCACAACATAATACGATTCTTCCTAAGGACCATCTACAAGATGAAGGATGAGAACCATGATGTTGAAAAACATGTTGGCATCAGCGCCTGCCAGCTTTGCGGAGAGCCCTGCTCCAAGAATGTGTGCAAGAGATGCGAGATACTCATTGCACTGAAACAACAAAAAATGGCACTGCGTAGTCTCCATGATTCATCCAAGGATAAGTAAGCCATTTTTTGAGTAGTCAAGAACCACAAGCAACCTGCTTTAACAGGTGGTTCTTGACAGGTGAAGAGAAGGATGAGAAGCCGAGCAACGCTAGGTTTCTTGATGAAATTGAAAACATTTAAAAAACATAGCCATCATTAGTTGCCATAATGAAAAAAAGAGGAAGGCCCATCGGAAGCAGCATCCGCCAGAACCTGGTGGAGATTCTCTATTTCAGGAAGAAAGCCTATGGCTATGAGCTTTACAAGGACTACTGCGAGCTGTTCCCTGAGGTCACCCTGAGAGTCATTTATTATCACCTGAAAAAAGGCGTCTCCCTCAAGGAGTTCGAGCTTGAAAGCATCAAGATGGAGAAAGGAGACTATTCCTGGGGAGGAGAAGCTGAGAAAAAATATTACAAGCTAGGCTCTGAAGCCCATGTCAAGGCTGACAGGAGAGTAAAATCTTATTTCGAGAAAAAAGCCAAAGCAACAAAAAGATAAAAGATATAAAAAAGAGATGAGCGAGCAGTAGAACATGATAAGGACTTTTCTGTGCAAGAACAAGAAGGTAGTCAAGAATCTGCCTCTTAAAGAGATAAAGAAATACTTGAAGGACAAGAAAGCCACCATCTGGGTTGATGTGCAGAGAGGAAACCAAGATGACTTCAACGCCATCCAGGAGACCTTTGGCTTCGACCACCTCTCAATGGAAGATGTGAGCAAGTCAATAGAGCTGCCGAAGATTGACCCCTACCATAAGTATCTCTTCATAGTCATGCACAGCATAGCCCATAACACTCACGAGAAATATCCTCAGAAAAGGGAGATAGACTTTTTCCTTGGCCACAACTTTCTGGTCTCATTGCACATCCACGAATCCCCTAGCATAGAGCACCTAGCGCAGAAGCTTGAGAAGAACCATGAAGGCTCTGATAAGAGGCCAGACTTCCTAATGTACGAGATAATAGACTTCTTTGTAGACCTATACTTTCCCTTGATAGAGTACTGGGATGACAAGATAGAGGAACTGGAAGCAGACATCATCGCCCAAAGGCGGCTTCACACCACCCTCAAGGAAATCATGTTCATCAAAAGAGAGCTTCTTTATCTCAAGAAAAGTATTGCTCCGCAGAGGGATGTCATCAATAAGCTCTCAAGAAGGGACTTCCCTTTCGTCTGCCGGATGACCAGCATGTACTTTAGGGATGTGTATGACCACATCATGCGAGTGTACGCAGAGCTGGAGATTCAAAGAGACATCCTGAGCGGAAATTTCGAAGCCTATACCTCGGTGCTCTCGAACAGGCTTTCTTTCATCTCCAACAAGATGAACGAAATAATGAAGAGGCTGACAATTATTGCAACCATCTTCATGCCGCTGACCTTCTTCGCAGGAGTTTACGGAATGAACTTCCATTACTTCCCAGAAATCACCTGGAGATACGGCTATTATATTTTCTGGGTATTCTGCATATTAATAGGAATAATGATGTACATATTCTTCAAGAAAAAGAGATGGGCTTAAAAGACATAGGTTTCGCACTTCGTGCTCAAGCCCATTCAGTTAATTTTTTTCAAGAATCCCATTAAAGCAAATGCTTCTCTTTTGGTCATGAAAGACCTGGTAATCATGCGCTTCCAAACTTTCATCTGGGTCTCTTTCTTCTTTGCAGTCGAGAAATCCATCTTGTCCATGGCTTGCTTGAGCAGCTTGAGGATGTGCTCCTTCTCCTTTCCGCTTATGGGCGTGTAAGGCTTGAGCATGTCCTTGGTCATCTTTTCCTTGTAGAGCTCGTAGAGAAGGACTGCCAAGGCATGGCTCAGGTTCATTGCCTTGTAATGCTTGCTCGTCGGTATGGTCACCATGAAGTCGCACAGCTTGACCTCGTTGTTGCGCAAGCCTTCGCTCTCCCTTCCAAGCACCAAGGCTATTTTTTTCTGCTTTATTCCCTTAAGCTTCTGCGCCAATTGGCTAGGGGTCATAGGGCTTCGAGGAATGTTATAATCAGTGCCCAGCTTTGAAGTTGTGCCGATGATATAATCGTATTTCCCAAGTATGCTGAAGCCGTTGATTTTGGCCTTGTCAAGAATATAGTTAGCGTTCTTGGCGAATCTCCTTGATTCGTCACAAATCTTGCACTTGGGATTTATGAGGACTAGCTCGGTTATTCCGAAATTAGCCATCACTCTCGCAACACTGCCTACATTGCCAGGGTGCTCTGCCTCGACTAAGACGACGCTTATCATCATCCTGAGAACTAGCGGGGGGTTTAAAAAGTTAATCACTCGCGCACTAGTGCGTTCCTAATCAATCAGAACAGGGTATTGAAGAACAGGTTGAAAAGCAGGATGCCGATTATTATCACCATTATCAGGGTTATCTTGCTCCAGATTATCTGTCCGCGCTTCTCTCCAGCTGTCTTCTGCAGGCTCACAAGCAGCATCCTTCCTCCGTCCAGTGGTCCGATAGGCAAGAGGTTTGCAAGTCCTAGCCCCAGGCTAAGCGCTTGCAGCCAGAACAATAATTTGCCGAGCCAGCCGAGGATGTTGAACTTGTTCCTGTAAGCTGCTGTGTCTTTTTTCAAGGTAAAAGAAGTCTTGATGCCTGATATTCCCAGATAGCCTACTCCGTACTTGCCGAGATAATTATAATCCTTGTGCTCGCCAGTCATCACCGAGTATACATTGCCGTCAGCATCTGTTAGAGTGATGGTTTCATTAGGCCTGGTCCTCAGGAAGATGCTTGAGAAAGTCTCTGCGCTGGTGAAATTGAAATCATTCATCTGGTTGTAGACCACTCCTGTCTTGAGGCCTGCTATTTGCGCAGGAGTGTTGTTGACTACTGTATCAAAGGTTATGCCGTTCTCGACAATCATGTTATTAGGGTAGAACTCATCCCATCCAGTGCCTGATACGTGCACAAAGCACAGTGAGACTATCAATGAGACTATGAGCCATAGGATGATGTTAGACCAGGGGCCTGCTGCAAACACACTGTACTGCACCACGTCGCTGCTCTTCTTTATCTTGTTCTCATCAGGCTCAACAAATGCTCCTATGAGCGGGCCGAAGAAGACTATTCCTGAGCTGAGCACAGGCAGCTTGTGGGCTCGAGCAACAATGCCGTGGCTGAACTCGTGCACAAGCACCACTATGAATAATGATATTATTCCTTGCCAGAAAGGGACTACAAGATTAGTGCCCATGATGGGCAAGCCAGGAAGCACAGGGGCTATGACTGCTGGAGCTCCAGGAACAAATATCATGTCATAGGCTCCCTTGAATATGAAGTAGAGTATGACTAGCATTCCCAGGTAGCTGACTCCAAGGCCTATGTAGCCTATTATCTTGACGAATTCAGAGCAATTAGTTCCTACCTTGTCGATTATCTTGAGCCCGAGCTTGGTCCTGTAGAGAGCGATGATCTTTGCCTGGAAGACGAACTTCTTCCTGTAGATGAATACGAACAATATTATTAATAGGTAGAACAGGATGACCCACTTGTAATCTGCTAAAAAGTCCAAAAAACCCATAATAAAAAGAACTTATTAACTAATGCCTTTTTATGTGTTGCGGTATTTTCACTTCTTCTTGATAGGCCTGAGAATCTTGTAGCTGCACTTCCTGCACCTAATCTTGCCAGCCATCACTTTGAGGACAGGAGCCCTTATCTTGGCCTTGCATCTCCTGCACACAAATATGTTCTTGAAAAGCCTTCCTTCAGCTTCGGGGAATTTAGCCATTATTTATCACCATGCGAATCATTAATTCAAATCATATCATTCTATGCTGTCTTTATATGTCCCAAAACCAAATTTTTTGGGACAGCCAAAACCGCTCAGGCGGTTTTGATTCCTTTCATCACTTTATCAGTGAGTATTTCCCAGTAGACCACTATAGTCTCTGGGTTGATCTTGCCCTTGAGCTCCTCTGGTATTGCCAAGTCGAAGGTCTCATAGGTCTCCACGTCCATAACATTCGCTACGTCGCCTGTGAAGCTCAGGACCTGGGCGTTCTTCTTATTAATTACAGGCACATCGAGCTCCTCGTGGCCTGGCACTACTATCTGGCGCTTCTTGTTGTCAAGCATGCCTACAGCCTCAAGCCTGACCTTGGAGTGGCCGTGCTTTCCAGGCCTTGAAGTCTGGATGCCGCTCACAGTGCATGCTGCGCCGTCGATGACAACATAATTACCTGATGTGAAACCGATTGCTGATTTCTTCTTAACCTCTCCTGCCATTCACCATCACCATTAAAATTCTATGCTCTTAGGGGTTGCAAACCCTTTAAAAAGGTTGCGGAAAAACCTCTGCGCTCGATATAAACCTTGTAATGTACCCGCCCTGTTTTTTTAGGCAGGAAAAACTTTAAATAAGCTACAACATTCTCTTGCGTTATGACCATCTACTCTCACTCAAGGATATCGACTTTTGAGCAATGCCCGTTGAAGTTCAAGTTCCAGTACATTGATGAGGCAGAGACAGAAGTAGAGGACACTGCTGAGACTTTCCTGGGCTCAAGGGTTCACGACACTCTTGAGAAGCTTTACAAGGACATGAAATTCCAGAAGCTCAACAGCTTAGAAGAGCTCTTGGATTTCTATTATTCTGAATGGGACAAGAACTGGAATGACAAGATATTGATTGTCAGGGATGAATATGACAAGAATAACTTCAGGAATATGGGGGAGAAGTTCATAACTGATTATTATAGCAGGTATAAGCCTTTTGACCAGGCCAAGACCATTGGCTTGGAGATGAGAGTGGAGATAAAGCTTGATGAGAAAGGGGATTTCATGCTTCAGGGATTCATCGACAGGCTGGCATCTCCTCAGGACGGAATATATGAGCTACATGATTACAAGACTTCCAACACCTTGCCGACCCAGGAAAAGGCTGATGCTGACAGGCAATTAGCCCTTTATTCCATGGCAGTCAAGAAGATGTTCTCTGACTGCAAGCAAGTAATCTTCATCTGGCATTATCTTGCTTTTGACAGGGAAGTCAGGAGCGAGAGGACAGAATCCCAGCTTGATGAGCTCAAAAAAGAAGTAATAGGCACCATCAAGGAGATAGAAAGCACAACTGATTTCAAGGCATTGGAGAGCGCTCTCTGCGAATGGTGCTCTTTCACTAAGCTGTGCCCCAAGTACAGCCACCTTGCAGAAATCGAGGACAAGAAGCCTGAGGAATTCCTTGCTGATGACGGAGTTAGGCTAGTCAATGACTATGCTGCTCTCAAGCTAGAGGAAGAAAAGATCGTGAAGCAGTTGGAAGAGGTCAAGAACAAGATTTTCAAGTTCGCAGATGCTAAGAAAATCGAGAGGCTTTATGGCTCTGACGTCATGGTCACAGTATGGAAAAAAGACTGCCTCAAATTCCCCAACAAAGAAGATAAAGGATACAGTGAGTTTGTCGAGCTACTCAAAAAGCAAGGATTATGGGGTGAGTACAGCACCTTGGACAAGTTCAAGCTCTCAAGGGCTTGGGACAATGGAGAGATAAACTTCGAGAAGATGAAAGAGCTCTCCAAGTACGCCACCAAGGAGCTGCTCAAGAAGCTGTACCTGAGAGGAAGATGAATTGAAATCTTTTTTTATTTTATATTTTTAAGATGGGAATGATTTTTTTTTCTTGGTCCTATCTACTCATCAGCACTTCTTTCTTAACTATATCATAGGCGTCAGTGCACTTGTAGGCATCGAGGATTGAGCCTTTGGTGTTGAACAGCCTGAAATTGGTTATCTGGGTGTGGCTGCAGCCTATTATCTGGTATTTCTTGGTACCTGCGAGCTGGGTCGAGTCAAGCTTTACTATGATGTCGCTGTCAGTGAAGTGCAGCTGCTCAAAATCCTTTATCTTGGATGAGAGCACAGGAAGGCCGAAGACCTGGGTGTTGTTGGTGATGACATAGGTTCCTATGCTGACTATCTTATCTCTTTGGTTGGCGTCTGCTGCGTCCAGCTCTTTCAGGAAGTCGCTTCCAGGAATCATCTGCTTTACCTCAAGCTCTCTTTTGGTGAAGAGGTTGAGCGCCATCATTATTATCTCTGAGTTGGTGAAATTATTGAAGCCATAGTGAGGAGTTCCTAGGGTGATGAGCTTCTTCACATGCTCATTCCCATAATCGACCATGTACTTTCTTGAGACCAAGCCACCCATGCTGTGAGCCAAGAGTATTACCTGATCAGAGCCTGTGCAGTTCATCACCAACCTGACATCATGGTCCAGCTCCTTGGCATAGTCCTCAATGCCGTGGTTCAGGTTGTCGTCATAATAATATTCTGCGCTCACAACAATGGCTTTGGGCCATTTCTCTTGGCATATGGCTTCAATGCTGTACCTATTGATTATTCCTTTGTTCTCAGCTATTCCTTGCTCTTGAAATTTTAGGGCGTAGCTCTGGTAATCAATGGCTTTTCCCATCCATCCGTGAACCAGGATGATAGGATAGGATGATGATATGTTCTTTTGAGAGCCGTCAGCTGGCTGGGTGCTATTGGTGTCATTGAGCAGAGCAGAGTTCTGGTCTTGAATATTATAGGTCACAAGCCAGGTCAGTATGAAAAAGAAGAATACCAATAGGATTATTTTGAATCGTGCTCTCATGCTGACAGGAATGTTTGAGCGCTTATATAAATCTTGCTCAAACTTTAGATATTGGCGATAGGTATCTGGCTGTTTGATTCTAGGAATTTGGCAACACTTAAAAATGCCAGCTATTTTCCTTATATCATGAAAAGGTCTTATGAGAAAGAAGTGGTTGAGAGGCTCAAGTCACTCCAGGACTCTCACGTGATAAAAGCAGGATTAGTCAGGCATGAAAAGTCACACCATGACATTTATTCTATTCACACCACAAGCTCAAATGCTTATGCAAAGAACATTTTCCTATCAGCAGGCTTGCACGGAGATGAGCCTGCAGGAGTGTATGCTTTGCTTGGATTTTTTGAGAACAAGGCAAAGGAATATGATGACAAGCTGAACTTTTTCGCTATTCCGTGCATCAATCCCTTCGGCTTCGAGTACGACATCAGGCAGAACCATAACCAAGTTGACTTGAACAGGAATTTTGACAGTCCAAAGCCAGAAAAGGAGGTGAGCCTGGTAAAAAAAGTGCTCGAAGAATATTCCCGAGCTTTCCTTTTCACCCTGGACATGCATGAGGACCCGACTGACAAGATAAATCCTGGCTTTGAGCTGAAGGACAATCCTCGTGATTTCTACATGTACGAGAAATCCCCTAGCAGGGAAGCAAGCGTCGGCCACACTATTATTCGAGAATTAGAGAGGAAAGGCATCTGGGCGACCAAGCAGAAGAAGATATACCATGACTTCAATGATGGCGGATTAGTATGGCACCAGAGCCCAGAACATAAGTGGAATGAGGACTCAAGCGAGCTATTCTCCTATCTGCAAAGATATACTGATTATTCCTTCACCACTGAGACTCCGACCTGCTGGGCAGTGGACAAGCGCGTAGATGCCCATCTCACAGCCCTTGACTTGCTCATGAAAGAGTTCGAAGAGAAAAATTAGATGCTTTGGATGAGAAACTATCTTTTCTTTTTTCCTTTTCAAATCGTAAAATTTAAATTCTATAAAAATAAAAAAATTATCTAGTACATATAGTATCGACGAGAAGAAAAATTAAGAAATGGATCAGCCTTATTTGCAGGAATTAGCTAAAATTTCAGGTTTTAGTGTGTGGATGGTGGACGGGAATCACATAAGGGACAATATAGACATTGAGTTCACCAATTTCGGGCAGCATCATGCGTTCAATTTCATACCTGAGGATGAGTTCTGGATAGACAAGGAATACGCTCCCGGAGAGGCCAACTTCTTCATAACCCACCTTCTGATAGAGCACAAGCTCATGAAAGAGGGCAAGAGCTATGAGGATGCCTTGGAGGCAGCTGATTTCGTCGAGCTGGAAGCCAGGAACAAGTCGGAGAAGATGGTTAAGCTGGGGAAGAAATTATTTGACAAGGACGAAGTGATCAAGAGGGTGAGGAAGGAATTGTTTGAAGAGCTTGGCGAGGTGAAAGTCTGGATAGTGGACGGCGAATTGGTAAGGAGCGCGCTGTTCATTGAGTTCACAGAAGGAGGGCACGACAAGGTCTACCCTTTTGTGCCTGAGAACGAGATATGGCTTGACGATGACCTGGGTCCTGATGAGAGAAAGTTCGTGCTGCTCCACGAGCTCCACGAGCGCAACCTGATGCTCAAGAACTGGAGCTATTACGTTGAAGAGGAAGAAGAGCTCAAGCATAGGCGCGGCAACCGCTTCAAGTCAGCGCACACAGCAGCTAGCGCCCTGGAACTGACTTGCAGGAAGAATCCTGAGCTTCTCGAGGAGAAGTTAGGCGCAGAGATTGATGAGGCTGAGGGCAAAATCAAGGTTTTGCTCGCCAGGAAGTAGGGAATTGATGTTCTTTTGTAGCTAATGGACAAAATATATAAGTAAGAATTGCAATTGAGAGGCTTGGATGAAACCTAAACTTTATGACAAGAACTTCACCGAGATACTGTCATCTCAGACAGTGTCCATAATAGGGGGCATCATCGCAGGCATCATCCTAGCATCCTATACAGACAAGCTGCTGCTCATTCCAGGAGTCCTGATAACCCTGCCAGCCTTCCTTGACATGAGGGGGAACATCAGCGGCTCGATGGCCTCGAGGCTGAGCTCAGGGATGTTCCTAGGGATAATAAAGACCAAGAAAACCAACACCCCTATCCTACGAGGCAACATCATAGCTTCTTTCATCCTGGCAGGCATGATATCCTTGTTCCTGGGATTAACTGCTTTTGCCTTCAGCTGGCTTGTATCCCACGTGTTATTTCCAAGGATAATTCTCATCTTCTTTTTCGCAGGCATAATAGCTAACCTGATAGAGATACCTCTGGCTATCTATATGACTTTTTACCTGTACAAGAGCGGCTATGATCCTAACAACATTTTCGGGCCGTTTGTCACATCAACAGGAGACATAACAAGCGTGCTATCATTGCTGATAGCGCTGATGATAATATGAAGCACATAAGAGAACACTTGGAGAAGCTGAGAAAGGTGAAGAAGAGAGAGCACCATCCTCTCATCCATCACATCCATGAAAAGTACTGTATCTCGAAAAAGACTCTTTTCTATGTCAAGGAGTACGGCGCCCACACCAATGTGCCACGCACTATAATAAGGGAGAGCATTGGCATACTTTTCCTCTCTGCGATCATCAGTGCTTTGGGCGGAGTGGCATTGGAAAGCATAAAAAATATTTTCATTCCCATCATCCCGCTGATTATCTTGCTTCCAACCCTCAATGACATGGTAGGAGACTATGCCACTATAATGTCTTCAAGATTCTCCACCATGCTCCATAAGGGTGTAGTCCAGAAAAAGTGGTGGCTGAATGAAGAGCTCAAGAACCTTTGCAAGCAAGTGTTCATCATCTCCATGCTCATAGCCCTTTTGAGCGCATCATTCTCACTGGTGTTCTCCAAGCTCAGTCCAGGCTACAAGCTCACCTCCGAGGTAGCCCTCAAAGTGATGGCCATAACTGTGATTGATGTCGCAGTCCTTGTGAGCATCCTGATATTCACATCCATAGTGATGGGCTTGTACTTTTTCAGGAAGAAAGAAGACCCTAATAATTTCCTGATACCCATAACCACGTCCATAGCTGACTTCGGCAACATGATAATGCTCTCACTCCTGATAGTGCTTTTGTTCTAGAGTGTTGCTTGATTGCGCTTTTATCCAAAAATATTATTTTTTCTTTGACTTGGCTTTTCTAGAAATAGATATCTTGTCAATGAATTCTTTGGCTTTAGGCGCAAAGCCTCCTTTTTTGACTTCGCTCCTGAGAAACTCAAGGATGGCTACTGGCATAATTCTAAGAAAAAGAATTTTTTTTAGAAGAACCTCAGAAGCCACGACTTCTTCCTTGGCTTGAACACAGCCTTTACCCTCTTGCTTGTCAGAAACCTTTTAAGTTTGTCCTCGATGTTCGGATTGTCAAACTCTTTTTCCTTGTCCCTGAAACTCTTGGTGTGATGATAGCTCCTGCCTTCTTTTGTATGGAATTTGTGCTTCTTGTGCAAGAGCTCATGATACATGATGTAATCCAATAATTCTTCATCATCCTTGAAGATGCTGGAGATAGTCACCATGTTAGCACCGTACTCATAGCTACCAAGCTTGGAGAAGTTCTCCTGCCCCCACCTTAGGTTTGGCTTGTCCAGCATGCCATAGAAGTATTTTTCATTCACGCGGCTGAAGCTCTGCTCAAGAGCAGGATTGCTTTCAGTGACTTTTGTGTAATCACCCACGCTCTTGATGAACTTATCATACAAGTCCATGTTAAGAGTCTTTTTCTTTTCCTTGTAAACTTTTAGGAGAAGGTTCTGGAGCAAGCCTATCTTTATCTCATCACTCACTTTTTTCCAATCATAGGAAAGATTGAAAGTCATGGAAAAAGGAGTGTACTTGACATTGGCGTTATAAGCATTGAAAGCCCGAGAATATTTGATTCTCAATTCCCTGCTAAGATGCTTATCAGGGAAGAGTTCTGAGAATGCGCGCTCTGCGAGATTCATATTACGAGGTTATAGAACTCTGGCTTATAAGAATTTCTGTTTTTTAATCTCACACATGCACAGGATACCTTAGTATCGCTGCTATTCCGCCCATTTCTTTCAATTGCACTCCTTCCCTGGTCTCTATTGATATCACTTCCAAGTCGGTGCCGTACTTCTTGGCTTCTGCGTCGAACTCGTCCATTAATTCCTCAGAAATAATCTCTGACAACAGCAGGGTGTCAACTGCTCCCATCATCAGGCAGTCCTTGACATGCTTCTCTCCGTAGCTCACAGTCTCTGGCTTGGTGGCGAGCAGATTAAAGAATTTCTGCATCCATGCTTTCTCCTTGGCTACTTCTTCCTCTGCAAGCACGTCCTGGCTTTTTTCCAGTAATTCCTGAAGGCCGAATTCTCCTGTGTAGCTCAAGTCCTTGACTGCTATTATCTTGTTCTGCACGTCTGTTGTGAGGAATCCTTTGCTCACGAATTCATTGGTGGTTGTGCTCGGACCTCCTATGATTATTCCTTTGAGCTCTTTCAGGTAGAGGAACTGCTCTTTCATGTGATCAGCGATTTTCTTGTAATGGTCCCTGATGGCCCCTTCCCTTAGGCGAGCAAAACGAGGCGCACTCTGTCCTCCTGCTCGTATTTTTCCAGGAACTTCTGAGTGAGTGCTCTGCAAGGGCACTATGGTCTTGCCTTTGAGCAAGGCAATGGTCGCATCCCTCCTGTCGAGGACCACCATGCCGTACACTTCTTCATGCTCTACCATCTGCTTTATGGGGTCTAGGACAAATTCCTTGTCGCAGCGATAGATCCTGATATTGAGAGGGACAGGTGGCTCTAGGCTCCACACCTTGAATTCTTGCTGCCCTTCTCTCTCAGCCACATTGCCTGAGAACACAGCCAAGCCATTGGGAGGGGTCTGCTTGAATAGTTTCAGGTGCTGCACCATCCTTTCCAGCGCGCTTATCACATTATTCCTTGTCTGTGCGCTCTTGATGTTAGTGGCGGTTCCCTGCTCCTGCTGCAAGTGATTGATGATCTTATTAATGTCATAGCCTGCAGGCACATATACTGAGACCAGTTCTGTATGCCTGCCTCTATGCTTTTCAAGCTCCTTCATGATGTGCTTGAGCTTGAGCTTTTCCTTTGCACTCACTTTTATCTGGTCTTTCTTGTCCTCTGCCATAGCAAATGATAGGTTAGGAGGGATTTATAAAAGTTGTTGCGGAATACAGAAAACAACTATTTATAGCAACATTTAAAAAATTCGTCTGATTATTATTACTTATTATGGCTAAGTTGGCTGATTTGAGAAAAAAGAACCTTGAGCTTGTAAAGAAAGCTGTCAGGGAGAGTGTCAATCCTGACCTATTGATAATCAACTGCGTGAACAATGTCGAGGAATTGCAGAGGATTGGCAACAACCTGAGCAAGAGGCTGAGGGAGTGGTATTCCCTTTATTTTCCAGAGCTTGACAAGAAGGTTCTTGAGCACGAGAACTTTGTGAAGCTAGTCCTGAAGGCAGACAAGAATGAATTGGTGAAAGAGCTCAGGCTGAAAGATGAGATGGGTGCTCATTTTGAGAGGAAAGACCTTGAGCCCATTCTCTCGCTGGCCAGCATCATATCTGACTTGATGAGAGAATCCCATCTGCTTGAAGAATATCTTGAGAAGACCATGAAGTCTTATTGCCCTAACCTTAACCTGCTCGCAGGCTCAGTGATTGGGGCCAAATTACTGCGAGAGGCAGGCAGTTTGAAAAGGCTTGCCATGATGAGGAGCAGCACCATCCAATTGCTGGGTGCAGAGAAGGCTTTGTTCAGGCATATAAGGACAGGAGCCAAGCCTCCTAAGTACGGCTATCTTTTGCAGCACCAGCTGGTGCAGAGAGCCAAGAGGCAGGACAAAGGAAAAGCTGCCGGGGCATTGGCAGGCAAGATCTTCCTGGCTGTAAGGATTGATTATTTCAAAGGAACATTCATAGCTGACAAGCTGTTAAGAGAGCTCGAGGCTAAGTTCAAATAGGAAAGGTGAGTTGGCATGAAGATAAGCAGGCATGACAAGATGCTGATGTTTGAGCAGGAATTCACAGCGCTAGTGCTAGCCATCATACTGAGCTTTGTGTTCTATTATCTCAAGACTGAGATGTTGCTGTACATCATAACGCTGCTTGTGGGATTCGTTCTCTATTTCTGGATGATTTATGAAGAGAATGTGCACAAGACAGGCAAGAAGCATTCCTACTTTGAATACACTTCAAGTTATATCATGCTAGGCCAGGCAGGGCTTTCATTAGGCCTACTCTCATGGCACCTGCAGATCAGCTTCCTGATAGTCATCTTTTTATGGATAAGCATAATAATGTACAGCGTAGGCCTGAGCAGGATGATACTTTACAAGGCAGTTTTCCCTAAATGAGGCGTTTGATGTGGATGAGATAAACAAGTTCAATGTTTATGAGGAGAAACATAACAGGAGAGTCATCTATACAAGGAACCTTACTCCTGGCAGAGCCTTCTTTGGAGAAGAATTGGTCAGGGAGAATGGAGTTGAGTTTCGCAGTTGGGACTTCACTAGGAGCAAACTAGGAGCAGCCATAAGGAAAGGCGTATCTCAGATAGGAATAAAAGACAAGGACTTGGTATTATACCTTGGAGCAAGCCACGGATTCACATCCAGCTATGTATCTGACCTTGTGGGCAATGAAGGATTCGTGTTCTGCGTAGACAATGCGCCTAGAGTTGTCAGAGACTTGGTCTTTGTGTGTGAAGAGAGAAGCAACATGGCTCCTATTCTCGCAGATGCTAATCATCCTGAAGAATACAAGAGCCTGATAACTCCTCAAGTGGATGTTGTGTTTCAGGACATAGCTCAGAGGAACCAGCTCGAGATTTTCCTGAAGAACTGCAATGCTTACCTGAAAAAAGGAGGGTTTGGCTTGCTTGCACTCAAGGCCAGGAGCGTTGATGTTGCCATGAGGCCCAGGGATATCTTCAAGGATGTGAGGATGCAGCTGGAGAAGAGCAGCATGGTAGTTGTTGATTACAGGGAGCTAGAGCCCTTTGAGAGGGACCACGCGTTCTTTGTTTGCAAGAAGAAATAGGGATAAAAAAATGAGGGGATTACTTCTATTAAGCTCAGGCATTGACAGCCCTGTGGCTGGCAAACTGATGATTGAGAAAGGAGTTGAGGTTGTTGCTCTTCACTTGGTGTTCCATCCTAATCAGAATGAGGAAAAGAAAGTTATTGAATTAGCAAGAAAGATTGGAGTGAAGCAATTGTTCTTTGCTGACTTGAAAGAAGCCCATGATGCTTACAGGGAGAATTGCAATCCTCGCTTCACTTGTGTCTATTGCAAGAGGATGATGCTCAGGATTGCTGAGAAGCTGGCTGAGAGGGAGAAGTGCGATTTTATAATCACAGGCGAGAACATGGGACAGGTTGCTAGCCAGACTCTTGACAACATGGTAGTCATCCAGAAGGTTGTGAAGATCAAGGTTCTCCAGCCATTGCTAGGCTTTGACAAGAACGACACCATCAAGATAGCCAGAAAGCTAGGAACCTATGAGATGTCAATCCAGAAGAGCCCTGGCTGTCCTTATCTTCCAGAGCACCCTGCGACTGCTGCAAAGCTTGAGAAAGTTGAGTCTGAAGAGGCACAGCTCGACATTGATGGACTAATTCAAGGAAGCCTGATGAGTGTCAGGATAGTATTCTAACTTCAAAATGTTTGCCTGCTTATTGCTACTCACAATTCTTGCTTGCGAATCTATACAGGTCCTGGAGATGCTGCCATGAGCGCGCCTATGAACTTGAACATCAGGACCAGGAAGATTATGCTTATCAAAGTCATTATGATGCGCGGAGTTATCGATGCTAACACAGCCCTCCATTTAGGGATTTCATGATACTTTGAGATGCCCGTGGCTTCTGTGACGATGACGTGGATTAGTGATATTACACTAATCACAGCAAAGGTTATCAAATAGCTTGTTGGGATCATGCCTATGATGCTTGCGAGAGTGATGGTGGCAGGCACTTCTGGCTTGATTGGCTGCACAATCGCTAATATGTCTGTTATTAGCAGCGATAGTATTCCATAGATTGATCCTACTATTAAAGCATAGCCTGTTGGCTTGAAAGTGTTATAGTAGCCTTTCCTTCCACCATAGACCAACACTCCTAAGTGGATTATTCCTGCGTTGACGAAAGGTATCGCAAAGCTTATGCCTACAGCAAACATCACTCCAATAAGATAAAACATGATGGCGAATATTAAGACAGCAACTCCTTTGCTAGAGAACGATGGTAATTGGAAGAATAAATGTATGATATAAGAGATGACCATCACAACCACTAAATAATAGACTGGAGCCATGTATTTCTGCTCTGCGGCAACCTTATCAAAGAATTCTTTCGGATGGAAGAACAAGGTCTTTAGCTTGTCAAGATGACCCTTAAAAACTGGTTTCTTTGCTGCTACATTAACATTATCTTTTGCCATGGCTATCACCATTTGTTTCTTTGAGAACACACCTATTTAAAAGTTGTTATGTGGTGTAAGATTATTCTGAATTTTCTACTCAAGGCAAGCCTTGACTAACCCATAGAACAATGGCCCTGGCTTTTCTAATTTGCTTTTTAGCTCAGGATGAGCTTGGGTTGCTACAAAGTATTTGTGCTTCTCCTTGGGAAGCTCTATGAATTCCACTAATTTATTGTCAGGGCTCATGCCTGAGAATACTAAGCCGTGATTGAGAAGAGTAGCGTGATACTCAGGATTTACTTCGTACCTGTGTCTGTGCCTTTCACTCACTTCTTTCTGCTTGTCATATAAGTGCCAGATGATTGTTTTTTCTTTCATAACAGCAGGATAAGCTCCTAGCCTCATGGTAGCTCCTTTGTCCTTGATGTTTTTCTGCTCAGGCATGATGTCAATAACAGGATTCTTGGTCTTGGGCTCAACTTCTGTGGTGTTAGCATCTTTCAATCCGCACACATTCCGAGCAAACTCAACAGTGGCTAATTGAAGGCCTAAGCATATTCCTAGGAATGGTATGTTGTGCTCCCTGCAATACTTTATCACTTCTATCTTGCCTTCTATTCCTCTGCTTCCAAAGCCTCCTGGAACAATGACTCCATGGATGTCTTTCAATAATTTTTTTGCATCTTCATGGCTTTTCACATCAGTAGTCTCAATCATCTTGACACAAATCTTTGCTTTGAGATTAGCGCTGCAATGCTTCAAAGCCTCAAGTATGCTTGCATAGGAGTCTTCTAGCTTGGTGTATTTGCCGCAAATAGCTATGTTGATTGTCTTGTCAAGCTTGGAAAGATTGTCAACAAGCTTCTTCCACTCAGGCTTGACTCCTGAATCAATGTCAAGCTTCTCCTTGATGATGTAATTGATTCCTTCATCTGAGAATATTAGAGGCATCTTGTAGACGCAGTCAACATCAATGCCAGAAATAACTCCTTTCTCCTCTACATCGCAGAAAGTGCTAATCTTCTTCTTTATGTTGCTATCAAGGTATTCTGAGCACCTGCCGATTATGATGTCAGGGTCAATTCCTCTTTCTCTTAATAGGGCAACTGATTGCTGGGTTGGCTTGCTCTTCTGCTCATGAACATTGCCAGGAATAGGGATGTAAGTCAGGTGGACGTATAAAATATTATTTGGTCCGACCTCTCTCTTAAGCTGGCGGCAAGCTTCAATGTATAGTTCATTCTCAATGTCACCGACAGTACCGCCGACCTCAATCATCACAACATCTGCTTTTTCATCATCAGCAACTTTATAGAACCATTCCTTTATGAAATCAGTCACATGAGGAATTAATTGCACTGTCTTGCCAAGATAATCTCCTCTGCGCTCCTTGACTCTCAGAGCCTCATAAACTTTTCCCATTGTAAGATTCCAGTTGAACTTGCAAGTCACACCAAGAAAGCGCTCATAATGGCCGAAGTCCATGTCAACCTCGCCGCCATCATCAAGAACAAAAACCTCGCCATGCTCAATAGGATTCATGGTGCCGGGATCAACATTAAGATAGCCATCACACTTGATAGGAATAACCTTCAAGCCTGCTTTGGTTATCAAGTTGCCGATACTAGCAGCAGCAACACCTTTGCCAAGACCAGAGAGAACACCGCCTGTGACCACAATGAACTTCTTACCATCACTCCTCTTTTTACCAGGCATTACTTACTAAAGAAAGAAGTTATATTTAAATTTTTAGGATTAGTTATTTTTTCTCAGATGATTATCCTTATCTCTTGGTCGTCTTTGTTCATGCCCATCCTGACTATCTTGTCGATGAGCTCCTCGTAGGTTATGCCGTGAGCCTTTATCATCCTTGCCAGGCCTGCGTCAAGGGAAATGTCAGGGTTGGGGTTGACTTCGAGGATGTACGGCTTATTATTTGCGTCAAGCCTGAAATCTACTCGTCCGTATCCTCGCACTCTCATGAGGTTGTAGGCTTTCTTGGCAAGCTCTTCTATCTCCTGCTTTAGTTCTGGCTCTATCTCTGCTGGGCATTGCGGTGTTGTGCCTTTGTAGTATTTGGTCTTGGTCAGCCATTTGGCTTCGTAGGGAAGAAAGTTCCTTTTATCAGGTGCAAGGTTGAATATTATCTCAGACATGGGAAGCACTGTGAGCCTTTTGTTGCCAAGGATTCCGACGTTTATCTCTCTGCCGTCTATGAATTCCTCAACCAGTGCTGGCTGTTCATAGGTCTGGATGACTTCATTCACTCTCAGAACCAGGCTTTTCACGTCTTCGACTACTGAGTTACGCCTTATGCCTACGCTTCCGTCGCTCTTTCCTGGCTTGACAATCAACGGGAATTTCATCCCATTGATCTTGACTTCTTCGTTTATCTCCCGGTTAAATATCATGAAGTTAGGTGTTGGCAGATTATTGACAACAAAGAGCTGCTTAGCCCTTGCCTTGTCAAGGCAATTAGCAAGGCAGAGATAGTTTGAGCCTGTAAACTTGAATCCCAGCATCTCGAAGAGCGCTGCCATGTGAGGCTCTGTATGGATGTTCAGGTCATATCCTTCTTCTGCAAGGTTAAAGATGATGTCTACCTTGTCTTTTAGCTCGAGCAGTTTCTGGAAGATATTCTCATTAGCATCGACCTTGATGACTTCGTGGCCCAGGCTAACCAAGGCTCCTGCCACGTCATCCAGGTTTGCTGCGTCATTCCTTCCCTTGTAGTCTGCTGGCTGCTGAGTTGTTAGTTCTCCGTCCGAATAAACAATCAAAATTTTCATTTTTCGATTACAAAAAAAGCATGGTTTCCTTTTTTTGGATCATCAAAAGCAAGGCTTTTGATTGATTTCTCTATTAAGTCCTGACTTGTCATTATAGACGAGTAAGAGATTTATCCTTCAATGCTATAATATTTTTTTATTTCTGGATTATAAAAATGTTTCGAAAGAAAAAAATAATTCCTGTTAATTTTTTTCAGAGAAGCAGATTATTTCTGCGGATTGCCAGCAAACCTGGCTGCTGCGAGTTCAACAATCTTGTTGATGACATCAGAGTAGCTGTAACCTGCTGCGTTGGCAGAGCGTATGAAGCCTGCGCCATTAGGGTTGATGCAAGGATTAGGATTCACTTCGAGCACAAACAGTTCTTCTCCTCTCAGCCTGAAGTCAACTCTGCAGTAATCAGCGCACCCCATTGCCAAGAAAGATTTTTTCGCAAGCTCAACTATCCTATCCCTCATGCTGTCTGGCACATCTGCAGGACATTTGCCCACGCTATTCTTGCAAAGCATGGAGTCCTCAACCCATTTTGCCTCAAAAGATACGATCTTAGGCACTCC
Organism: Candidatus Nanoarchaeia archaeon; assembly: GCA_041479965.1. GTDB lineage: Archaea > Nanobdellota > Nanobdellia > Woesearchaeales > SM23-78 > SM23-78. The sequence goes on from JBGOZE010000004.1 coordinate 32,142, forward strand.
TTCTGGGAAATCAAATATTATTTCAGAAAGCGGAAGAGCTTGAATAGCCTCTCCATTGCCTAGCAACGCAGCATTTATCTCTCTGCCATCAATGTATTCTTCAACCAGGGCAGGCTGCTTGTACACTTCAAGGATTTCCTTGACCTTATTCTCAAAAGCAGCTTCATCATTCACAACAGAATCAGAAGTTATGCCTATGCTTCCATCTTCGTGCACTGGCTTGATTATCAATGGAAACTTCAGGCTCTTCTTCCTTGTCGCAGGCAGCTTCTTGATGAGCTGATATTTTGGCGTTGAGATATTATTCTTTTTCAGGGCTTTCTTGGTTTTTTGCTTGTTAAGGCAGAGAGCAAGGGCTTGTGAGCCTGCTCCTGTGAATGGCAAGCCAACTTTTTCAAAAGCAGCAGCTATCTTAGGCTCCTTCAAAGGGTCGCTTCCTATTCCTTCTGCAAGATTAAAGATAATATCATACTTGTCCTTCAATTGCTTGAGCTTCCTAGGATTGATCCTTTCAAGGGTTACTGCGTGACCTTTCTCTTCCAGAGCTGTCTTTACAGCTGCTGAAGTCTCGAGAACTTCGTTGTCAGCCAGCTTGTCAGATTCCTTGCCACGCTCGACCGTATCAACTATGTTGTACAGAATTCCTACTCTCATTTTTCAGTCTCTTGGTCTCTGCTAGCAGTCCGTGTCTGATCATGGCCTCTTTGAGTATGGTGTTGATTATCTTGTCATAGCTCATGCCTGCAGTGTAGCAGGCTTTTGGGAACCTTGAATTCTCCAATGGGTCAGGCATCAAGCCCGGAAGAGCATTTACATCAATCACATTAGGCACTCCATTGCTGTCAAGCCTCATGTCCATCCTGCAAAGGTCAACTATGCCAAGGCTATTGTAAGCCCTAAGGGCTACGTCTTCAATCTTCTTTCTCAATTCCTCATCGATTTTTGCAGGGCAGACAACAGGGTCTACTGGGTTGGTCGGATTGTCCCAATACCATTTTACCTCGTATGAGTCGAACTTGTTGATGCCTGCTGGCAGGTAATCAAAAGTTATCTCTACTATAGGTAAGACTCTCGCAGGGTTGTTTCCCAGGATTGAGACTGTGAACTCCCTTCCTTCAAGGTATTCTTCTGCTAATGCTGGCTGCTTGTAGGTGCTGATCACGAATTTGACCATCTTCCTGAGCTCTTTCTCATCTTTGACCAATGAGTTGTTCCTTATTCCCTTAGATGAGCCTTCTGCATTAGGCTTAACAATGACAGGGAAGCTCAGGTTAGGGCTCACTTTCTCATCCCAATGATTGAACAGCTGATAGCTCGGAGTAGGCACTCCGTTATATGATAGTATTTCCTTGGTCCTGGTCTTGTCAAGAGTTACTGCTTGGGTAAGCACTCCTGAGCCAGTGTAAGGTATTCCTAGCATGTCAAGTATCGCAGGCACCTGGCTCTCTCTTGCTCCTGTGTTCAGTCCTTCTGCCATGTTGAATACGAAATTGTAATTGCCGTTCTTCATCTTCTCAAAGAAATCCTCGTTAGCTTCAATGAGCTCAACAATATGGCCTTTCTTCTCCAAGGCGCTCTTGATAGCCACTGGCACTGTGATCTCGTCGAACTCTGCATAAGTATCTTCAGGTTGGTTCTTAGAAGCTTCTTTCTTGAGGTTGAAAGCGACTGCAATCCTCATCTTGCCGTTGGTAGCCTTCTTCTTTTCCTCTGCAACTTGCAAGGGATTCTTGTACTCCACGAGCTTGCCTTCGAAGTTCTTCAGGAACAAGCTTTCCTCTGTCCTGTATTGGGAGTATTCTGGGATTAGCGGGATTTTTCCTCCTCCAGGAGCATCCACTACATATTGAGGGATGCACATGCCTGAGGTGAATCCTATGAGCTTGTGCATTATGTTCACTCCTTCCTCTATTGTGGTCCTGAAGTGCTCTGTGCCCTTGACCTGGTCAGCCTGGTACAAGTAGTAAGGCTTGACTCTCATGGCTATGAGCTTGTGGAATAATTCTTTCAAGACTTTAGGGTCATCATTGATTCCTTTGAGCAATACTGCCTGGTTGGACACAGGCATGCCTGCATCCACGAAGAGCTCGCAAGCCCTCTTGCTGTCAGCGGTGATCTCTGTTGGGTGCTCGAAGTGCACGTTGATGAACAATGGATGATAGTTCTTGAGCATGTTGACAAGTTCAGGAGTTATCCTTGCTGGCATGGTGCAGGGCACTCTTGTGCCTATCCTGATTATCTCTACATGAGGGATAGCCCTGATGCTGCTGATAATCCACTCCAAAGTCTCATCATCGAGCATGAGCGGGTCTCCTCCTGAGAGGATGACATCCCTCACCTCCTTGTGCTTGCCGATGTAATCAATAGCGTTCCGTATCATGTCCTTGGTTATCACTACTTCCTTGCCTACTTTTCTCTTCCTGGTGCAGAACCTGCAGTACATGGCGCACTTGTTGCTTACTAATAATAATACTCTGTCAGGGTACCTGTGCACTAAGCAAGGCACAGGAGTGTACTCCTCTTCCAATAAAGGGTCTTCATCATTCACTGTGTCCTGAAGCTCTTTCAGGTCAGGGATGCACTGCTTCCATATAGGGTCATCCTTCTCATTGATAAGACCTAGATAATATTCAGATATTTTCATAGGATAGACTTTCCTGACCTTCTGGATGTCATCCATGCATTCAGGAAACTTCTGGTAAAACTCTCTTAAGTTCATGGTATATCTCAAGCCTCCGGTTTTTTATCTAGAATTATGACGCTCTGCATAGCCAAGGCTAAGTAAGATGATGGTGTGAGAACGCCCGGACTATCGCCAGGTTCTTCATCAGTTGGTTCAGAAACACTAGAAGTATTGTTCATGTTGTATTAGTAGTTGTTTCTACAAGGTCACCCAAAGCGTGTTGTTGTTTTTTGACTCTTTTTTTTCTCGCCTATAAATTTTTTTATATCAATTATATGAAGAACTTCATATTTAAATATTTCGCTTTTGAATTTTCCAAAAATTTTTTGAAAAATTGTTTGCGCTATTGAAAATAACCTTTTTGTCAGAATTTTTCCGACGATTTTCCCTAAACTGATTAAATTTTTAAGTTATGGCAGGAAAGTTCTAGTCTTTTGGGCTTTCACATTGCTTCCTGTTTGCTTGTCAAAAAGTTTTTATATCCCAAGCATCAAAGATTAGCTCATGCAAACTCTCTATCACAGGCAGCAGAAGTTCAACACCTGCGGAGCAGCATGCCTGCGCATGGCGCTTGAGAGCTTCGGCATGAAGAAATCTGAGAAGCAACTGACAGCTGTGCTCAAGACTAACATCCTCAGAGGAACCTTGCACAAGAACCTCATAAAAGCTGCTTGGCTGTTTGACCTCCGCTATGTTACATTCAGCAACGCCACTATCAAGGATTTGAAGGATTTCCAAGAGAAAGGCTACACAATAATAGTTTCCTATCGTCCTCCAGAGGATTTCTACCATTACGCTGTGCTCAAAGCAATTGATGACAAGCACATCTACCTCTATGATCCCTGGTACGGCCCTCTCACCAAGTATGAGCTCAAGGATTTTGTGGCTAGATGGAAGAGTAACCCCCTCTTTGAGAAGAAGAAGAAGAGATGGTTCCTGGCGATGAAGAAGTGATTCTTGGCATTTCATAGCAACCTTTAAAAAAGCCTATATATTATTAGTATATATAATGGCACTTAAAGTCTATAATACGCTTGGAAGGAAGAAGGAGAGCTTCAAGCCCTTGGTAGAGGGCAAAGTGAATATGTTCGTGTGCGGACCTACTGTGTACGACTATCCTCATCTTGGCCATGCCAAGACTTACACCCAGTTTGACTTCATAGCAAGATACCTAAGAAAGAAAGGATTTGAGGTTTTCTATCTTCAGAACATAACTGATATTGATGACAAGATAATAACCAGGGCTAAGGATGCTGGCTTGAGCCTGGAGGAGCTTGCAAGGAAGTTTGAGAACATCTACAAGGAAGACATGACGAGCCTGCACAACACTGCAGTCACCCAGTATGCCAGGGCCACTGAGCACATAAATGAGATAGTAAGCCAGATAAAAACTCTCATCAGCAAAGGATTTGTTTACAAGATCAATGACGGCTATTACTATGACCTCAAGAAGTTCCCAGAGTACGGAAAATTATCAGGAAGAAAAGAATCGCAAGATAATGATGCTGTGTCAAGGATTGACGAGAACACCAGCAAGAGGAACAAGGGAGATTTCTGCCTTTGGAAGTTCTACAAGGAAGGCGACCCGTTCTGGGACACAGAGCTAGGCAAGGGCAGGCCTGGCTGGCACATCGAGGACACTGCAATCACAGAGCACTTCTTTGGCCAGCAATACGACCTTCACGGAGGAGCAATTGACCTCATATTCCCTCATCACGAGGCAGAGATCGCCCAGCAAGAAGCAGCCTCTGGCAAGAAGCCTTTTGTCAGGTACTGGCTGCACACAGGATTCCTCAACATCAACTCAGCTAAGATGAGCAAGAGCAAGCACAACTTCCTGACAGTAAGGGATGCTTTGAATACTTATGATTACAGGACTTTGAGGTTCTTCTTCCTCAGCAACCATTACAGGACCACCCTTGACTTCACGCCAGAAGTGCTTGAGCAGTCAAGGAACGGCTTGCAGAGGCTGAAAGACTTCACAGCGACCATAAAAGCTGATTATGATGACAAGGAGCACAGGGCTGCGATCACAGAGTTCAGCCACAAGTTCTACACCTCCCTTGATGATGACTTTGACACTCCCAATGCCCTGGCAGCATTGTTTGACTTTGTCAGGCAAGCCAACACCAAAGGAAAGCCAGGCAAGAGAGTTTACTCGCTGATGAAGGAAGTTGATGAGCTCTTTGACTTCATTAGCTTTGACCAAGGAGGAGTTGGCGATGAGATTGAGGGATTGGTGCAGAAAAGGGAAGAAGCAAGGAAGAGCAAGGACTTCAAGCTCTCAGACAAGCTCAGGGATGAACTCAAGGCCAAAGGCTATGTTGTCGAGGATACTAAGGAAGGCCCGAGGCTCAAGAAGCTTTAAAACATAAACTATTTAAACAATTTCTTTTTCATATCGTCTAATAGAATAATAGGAGATGCCTCCATAGCTTAGCGGTGGAGCTCGCGGCTGTTACACGTAGGCCTTCAGGCCGAGTGCGCCAGAAATGGTACATTTCTGAGCGAAGTGCTGAAACCGCGCGGTCGTCGGTTCAAATCCGGCTGGAGGCGTTCATTTGGGCCCGTAGCTTAGCCTGGCTGGAGCACACGACTGATATTAGTTTGCCAATCTGGCAAGCCAGCTAGACATCGTGAGTGTTAAAAGTCAACCTTTTAACGCCGACAAGGGTCCGGGGTTCAACTCTCCGCGGGCCCATTATATTTTAATTCCCTGAATGATTTAGAATATCCTAATTTTAAAAGGATTTCATTCAAGAGTTTTTCTAGCTTTTTGCTCTCTTCCACACCTAATTTGGTCATATAAAGTCCAGTGTTCCTATTAATTCACAACTTTTTTTAATAGGAGCATAAACCTTCTTCTTTCATGCAAAAAACCCTCAAGATTAAGCACGTGCATGAGCACGCTGTGCTCAACATCTGCCTGGACACTCTTGATAGGAAGAAGCAGGCTCTTGTGTTTGTCAATACTAAGAGCAGCGCAGAGGCTGAGGCTGAGCGCATTGCTGCAAAGGTCAAAGTCAGCGCTGATGATATGGAAAAGTTTGAGGAGCTGAGCCAGAAAATCCTTGATGTGCTTGACAGGCCCACCAAGCAGTGCCAGCGTTTGGCTTTGTGCGCCAAGAAAGGAGTGGCTTTCCATCATGCAGGCTTGCACTCCCAGCAAAGGGAGTTGATAGAGGATAATTTCAGGAACGGAACAATAAAGATTATCTGCGCGACCCCAACGCTTGCATACGGGTTAAATTTGCCAGCTTTCAGGGTAGTTGTGCGCGACCTTAAGCGCTTCTCATCGCCAAGAGGCATGGCCTATATTCCTGTTTTGGAGTTCTTGCAGTTCTGCGGAAGAGCAGGAAGACCTGATTTCAATGATGAATACGGAGAAGCCATCTGCCTTGCTGAGACTGAGGGTGAGAAAGAGAAGATTTTCAGGACTTACATCGATGGAGAGCCTGAGGAGATCTTGAGCAAGCTGGCTGTTGAGCCTGTTCTCAGGACTTATGTTCTTAGCCTGATAGCAACTGATTATGCTACCACAAAAAAAGGTCTCATGGACTTCTTCAAGAAGACTTTCTACGCCCACCAGTTCGGTGATGTTAAGGAGTTAGAGGAGATAATCACAAGAATCCTGAAAGCTTTGCAAGAATGGGAGTTCCTGAATATAAGAGAAGTTGAGAACAAGGAAGATAAAAAGGATGATAGGGAAAGCAAGGAGAAGGGAAAGACTATCGAGCTCGAAGCAACTCTTCTCGGCCAGAGAGTGAGCCAGCTCTACCTGGACCCTTACACAGCACACTACCTAATAACTTGCATGAGAAGGGCCGAGGGCAAGATAATCAAGGACTTCTCATTCCTACAGATGGTATCCTACACTCTTGAGCTCAGGCCTTTGCTCAATGTCAAGGTGAGCGAATACGAGCAGATAGAGGAGACAGCTAATCTTTTCAGTTCATCCATCCTCAGCCTTGAGCCGAGCATGTTTGAGTCAGAATACGAGGACTACATCAAGAGCATCAAGACAGCAAGTTTCTTCCATGAATGGATCAACGAAGTTGATGAGGAATTGTTGCTTGAGAAGTTCAACATCCGCCCAGGAGAGACAAGAGTAAAGCTTCACCTAGCCGACTGGCTGCTGTATTCTTCAGAAGACATGTGCAAGCTCACCAAGATGCACGGGCTCATAAAGGAAATAGCCAAGCTAAGGATGAGGTTGGCTTATGGAGCAAAAGAAGAGCTGCTGCCATTGCTAAGGCTCAAGAATATCGGAAGGATAAGAGCCAGGAAGCTATTCAACAACAAGATAAAGAGCATCGAGGATGTGAAGGGCGCAGACCTTTCCTTGCTAACGCAGCTCATAGGAAAGCAAGTTGCTTTGTCAATCAAGAAGCAGGTTGGCGAGGACTTGCGAGAAGAGAAAGTGCAGGTGAAAGAGAGCAAGAGAAGAGGACAGACTGCGCTCGGAAGGTATGATGAGGAATAGGTTTTCAGAAAATTTTATTAAGCTAGCCTGATTTCTTTTTCCTATGGAAAAAATAGTTGTCATAGATTTTTCAGGTACTCTGATTAAACCATTTGTTGCTGAAGAGGCAAACCTTAAACGCTATGAAATACTTGGAATTTCAATCCCTTCTAAGGAGGAGCACCAAAGGATGCATGGCACCAAGGAACATTATGACATTATCAGAAAACACATTTCAGAGGACTATGGCATTACAGACGATATGAAGGTAGGATTTGTCCAGAATTATGATGATGAGATTATGCTTTCAGGCAAGGACATTAAGACCATGATTATGACTGACCTGTTCAGGAATGCAATGTACTTGGTCGCCAAGAAGCATGGCAAGATGATTTATGCAGATGGTATTCTGGATGCGTTAAAAATAATTCGGGGAAGAGGTTTTAAGCTGGCCATTGTGTCTGGCATTAGAAAAGACATAATCACAGGCATGCTTGCAATTACTAGTTGCCCTATCAAATTCGATTATATTTATGGTCAGGACCCTGTGCTGAGCAGAGATGATAATGTTCAACTGAATAATGAGCTTGCAAAGCATGGAAAAATCAGTTATATTATCGGGGACAAATTAGATGACTTGGTACCTGCGAGAAAACTAGGGGCAAAATCTATTTTTGTTAGCTGGGGGCATGCTTCTGGCGGAGAGAAAGAGTTTGCAGATTATTCTATAAGCAACCCTAAGGATTTAGAGAAGATAATAAAATAAATACTTCTGTTTTAGGTTTATTCCAGCAATCTGCTGATTGATAATCCTCTGTTGATGTTGTATATGACTCTTGCAAAGTACTTGGCTGCGCTTACTTCAACGTACCAAGGGTATTTATTTGCAAATCCTTGTCCGTGATAAACAACATCTGTGCCTATTACCCTGGTTAGGATTCCTTCTTTGTGAGCATTGCTCAGCCTCTCAATCGCAGGGCCTGTAAGCAAGGGCAGGCTTGCTGCCACATAAATCTCTTTTGCTCCTTGCTCTTTCATTTTTTTCAGAGACGTAATAATAGTGCCTGCTGTGTCCAGGATGTCGTCTATAATGAAGGCTTTCTTGCCTTTCACATCCCCAAGAAGGTGCATGTTCTCAACAACATTAGCCTTGGAATAATCCCTTTCCTTGTAAAGCAAGGCCAGCTTTATGCCTAGTTTTTTTGCATAATAAATAGCTCTTGCAGCTCCGCCAGCATCAGGAGCAACAATAACAAGGTCATTAAGCCCAATATTCTCTTGTATGTAATCCATAAAATTCTTTGAAGCGCGAAGATTCTCAAGAATGGCTTTCCTGAAAAAGCCAGCAATTGCCTCGTTGTGAACATCAAGGGTTATTACTCGCGTTGCCCCGGCATCTTCCAGTTCCCTTGCAGCCATGGCAGCTGTCACTCCCTCTCTGGTCTTTGGCTTGTCCTGCCTTGCATATGGGAATACAGGTATTACTGCTGTGATGTAATGAGCATCAGCCATCTTGGCTGCATTGATTGCTGTTTTTAAGGCTACAAAATTATCATTAACACTCAAGCCATCATTCTGGTTGGCAACATCCTGAAAAATGTATACATCCTGGTTCCTGATGCTCTCATCAATTTCTGTTTTTAATTCAGTGTTGCTGAACTTGGTTTCTTTGGTCTTGATAAGCTCAATCCCATCAGAGCCTTCTTCTTTTTCAATTATTTTCTTCAGCTCCTCAACAACTTTTTGTGTAAAAAACCTTCCAGAATCGCAGGTAAGTATGCCTAGTTTGCCTCGTGTAAAAGCATCCATGACAATCACCCCTGTATTTTGACAAACTTAATATACTATATAAATTTTCTCACTATTGAGAATATGACTTTATTAATCATCGGCGTAGACCCTGGCACTACATTAGGCTATGCAATAATCACAGATAAAGGAGAATTCCTCACCAGCGGCTCTGGAAAGGAGTTCGGCATGAGTGAGCTCATAAGCAACATCATAAGCTTTGGCAGGCCGCTCATAGTTGGGTGCGACAAGAATCCTCCTCCATGGTTTGCAGAGAGCCTCTCAGTGAAGCTAGGAGCCAAGCTGTTCTATCCTAAAGAAGATTTGCGCGTTAATGAGAAGAGAGAGATGGTCAGGCAATATGATGTGAAGCTCAATGCCCATGAGATGGATGCTCTTGCCTCTGCGATGTTCGCCTTGGTCAAACACAGGAATTTCTTTGGCAAGATAGAGCGCTTCTTAGAGCAGAAGAAAAAGCAGGAGCTAGAAGAGGCTGTGAAGCTCATCATGGTCAGGAACCAAGACCTGCCATTAGAAGCTGCGCTTAGCATGGCTGAGCAGAAAGACAAGGAAAAAACTGTCGAGACTCCAAGGCAGGCTGTGAAAGAAGCTGAGAAAAATGCTGATAAGAGCTCTTTCAGCGAAAAAATGATGAGAGAGATGATTGCGAGGATTGTCTTGCTCGAAGAAGAGAACAGGAAGCTCCATAGCTTGGTAAGGGAGAAGGATGGCTTATTACGCAGGCTGAGCAAGAGAGTGCTTTCTGCTCCTAAAGAAGAGCTGGTTGATTACAAGGAGCAAAGGATAAAGCATTACACCAAGCAGCTCAAGGAGAACACTCGCCTAGTGCAGCACTATGAAAAGGAAATCAAGAGGATGGATGATTTCATAGCAAGCCAGAGCAAAGGGTTGCTCGTGAAAAAATTGCATGACCTGGGCAGTGATGAGTTCGAGCACAAACGTTTCCTGAACATTGGAGAAGGGGATGTTTTGCTTGTTGAGAACCCTGGAAGCATAAGCCAGAGAGTCATTGACGAGCTGAAAGGCAAGGTCAAAGTGATAATAACCAATAACATTCCTAAGAAAGGCATGCCTGGGTTTGCATTGTTAAAGCCTGAAGGAGCCATCCTCAAGGAGACCAAGCATTTTGCTATTGCTGATAAGAATGCTGTTGAGGATGCTCTCAGGAAAAAAGACCTGCTCAAAGATATTCTTGAAGAGTACAGGCAGGAGAGGAAGAAGGAAGAATAAGGGAAAAGGTTTTTTTTTGTCATCTTTTTGTTACGAATTCTCGACTATTCCGAACGAAAGATTTAAATAATTCTCAGACAACACCCAATTCATGGCCCTAGACCTAAGAACAGTTACAAGAGAATTCTATGAGACAGAATCCTATTATGGACATCCAACTCCGAATATGAATTTGAAAGCTCCCTCTGTGTCAAAAGTCAACATCGAGGCGGTCATCAAGGACATGGAATCCAGAGGATTATCCATAAATAAAGACTTGTCTGAAAAAGAAGTGTTGTATTCGTCAGGTGGCACGCATAAAAAGGCAACTGTTCCTTTGGATAGCCAATTTGAGAAAAGTGCAGAAGTGACAGGAATTATCCTTAGGCATGATGTGTGGTATGCTAATCTTGAGATAATCATAAGAGACTACGACAAAAGTGAAGTTGACAATCCAGATGTGATTGGAGGTAATGTGACAATTGAATGCGGCATCTATTGCAAGATTGACTACAAAGGCCCTCAGGAACATGAAAACTTGGTAGATATTACTGAATCTGTAGTCAAGAAACATTACGGCAGGTTCGGTTTTCTGATGAGTGATAAAGACAAGCAAATTGCCAAAACACTTAAATCTGTTCTTAAAGAAAAGAAATAAGCTATTAATTTTCTCACCAATGTTTATTCTTATGAAATATTTATTCTTCTCAATCCACGACAAAGATTCCCTTGTGGATTACTACCTTCACTTCCTGGCCGAGCTCAAAGCTATTAATCGGATGATTCCTAACCATGCTTGACTGGAAGTCAAAAGGATTGATGACCTCAAGATAAGGATGGGTCCTGGCAACATAGGTCGAGTGCTTCTTGAGCACAGCATAGCTCAGCTTGGCATAATCAATTATGAGATGATTGTTTGTTATCAAGTCCACCAGGTTTATCTTTGACCCTAGTTTCTCGACCTTGTAAACCTTGTCATCTGCAAGTATCACATCTCCTTTCTCAAACCCGGGGAGCCTGACGAACACGCTTATCCTGTAGATGTTCTTGCTGGTCTGCTTGTTCCTTGAGAAAAGATGAGGGCTGGCTTTGTAGACTCCTCCAAAGCGGTCCTGCAATTCCTTTCCAAGGTTCTGAGCTATCTTCTGGTTGGTCACATAAAGGTCATAGCCGTCATCCAGGCGCTCAGTCTTGTTGATGAACATGCCTCTGTGCCTCAATGCGCTCACTCTCTGCTGCAAGAGCTCGATGCTCTTCTCAAGGATGTCATAGTTAGAGCTCCTGACCTGAAGCACAGCTTCATAATACTGCGTTCCTTCTTTCTCACACAGGTTGCACTTGGCAAGCTTCAGGGTTACTGGAACAATCTTCTCATCCTTCTTAATCATGACTATGACTTTGTTATCTTTCTTTTCCTTAAGAGTCTGAGGGTATTCGATGTTCTTGATGATCACCTTGCCATTAGGATACTGTTTCTTGACTTTTTCTGAGATGACAAGCTTGATATCCTTGAAGAGCTTCCACTGGTTATGATCAAGGTACTTGTTGCAAGAACATAGAGTAAGAGCAATTGCCTTCATACAATACCCCCTTTTATGATGATGGTAAGTGCATTGGATTTTATAAGCTTTGCCATTTATTTATAAACAGATTCAGGCGCACGCAAAACCACAACCTTTTTTAAGCCCTCACATTTCATGATAGCTGATGTTCGGCAAAAAAGTCAAAAAAGAAAAAACAGAGCCCAAGAAGCCAACCACCTGGTATGGCAAGGTATGGTTCTTTATTTGGCATGACAATTCTCCGGCCAGCTGGATTGTGAACATAATACTGGCTTTCATCATAATCAAGTTCATAGTCTACCCTGGGCTCGGATTGATTTTTGGCACGAATTTTCCCATAGTGGCTGTTGTGAGCGACAGCATGGAGCACCGAGGAATAGCTTTTGATGATTGGTGGGCTAAGAACGAGGACTACTATCTAGCTCTTAACATTACCAAGGACCAGTTTGAGGATTATCCTTTCAGGAACGGCTTCAACAGGGGAGACATAATGTTCCTCACAGGCAAGAAGCCTGCTGACATCAGCATAGGAGAGGTAATTGTCTTCCAGTCAAAGCTAGAATACCCTATAATCCACAGAGTGATTGGGAAAGGTGAGAAGGGAATGTGGGTGTTTGAGACCAAGGGAGATAATAATCCTGGTCAGATAGTCAATGACAAGCTTGATGAGACTCGCATCCTTGAGAAGCAGTTGCTCGGCAGAGCTGCCTTCAGAGTTCCTTTTTTGGGTTATGTGAAGATATGGTTTGTTGACTTCTTGAGATTCATAGGCATAGGCAACATATTCGGCCCAACTGGCTAATTCTTCATTGGGGTTAGTTTTTTGAAAAAATTCCGATATATATATATATATATACTTACAGATTCTTCTTTTTGTATTCAAGTAAAAAAACAGGGGCGGTATAGCTATGGAAACATCATCTGGACTGGAAAAGATTGCTGAACCCGGCAAAAAGCCTAATTCTTTAAAGCATAAGCTGAAAGTATTGGCTGCGGCAGTTCCACTGGCTTTGATGAGCTACGCTCCAGCAGCAATTGCCCAGGATACACATGCCACTCGGCCAGCGGAAAAAAAGGAGTTAATCAGCATTGCTTCCTACACTGATTTGCGCGGGACTTTTGGAGGCTCGATAAGCCTAGGAAAGATTAATGATGCGACCAAGTCTGGCTTTAGGGCAGGTTTTTTTGCAGAGCCTAAAAAAAGCCAAAACATTCGCTTCACTCCCCCTCCTTACGAACGATATGCAGACGATTATTACTGGACGATAGTTTCCGAGAAGTTCTCAGGAGGTATTACAGCAGACTGGCTGCTTGGCAAGTCAGACAGGCTTCTGATTGGTCTTGGAGGAGGCCTTGGGTTTGAAGTCACAAAATCAAGCAATAATTTGCACGATGGATTGATACATCTTGATGCTCAAAGTGCCAATGGCTCTCTTTATAGCCTGGATGAATATATTTATTCTGATGGAGACTTGACCAAGGTTTTTGGCAGAGCCCGTGTGTCAGCGTCTTTTCCTGTAAGCAAAAGACTTCTCGCAGGCATTGAAGCAGGAGCAGATGTTGGCAGGCGGCCTGTCTATGGATTTCCGGATTTTATATATCAAGGCCCCTTATATGATTCCCGAGTAAAGCCACATCACAGGAATAATTTTATCTTAGGGATTAACCTAACTTATATTCTTAATAAATAGGAAATGTATAAGTTTAGAGCATGTCTCCTCAGGTATTCCAAAATCCAAAAGCACAAA
>JBGOZE010000005.1:0-33628 GCA_041479965.1 Candidatus Nanoarchaeia archaeon
AATATTTAAATGTTTTTCTGCGCCTTTGTCTCGAATAAGACTGGGGGTTCCAAAGTATGGCTTCAAGAATAGCTACATTATTGTTTCTCGATAATGATGATATAAGCAGGTCTGGTCGGCTTGGTTCAATGCTTTGGTCTGATGAAAAGAATGTAAAAGTCATTTTCAAGGACAATAGCACCAAGGATTTCAAGTCCATCCATGATTACAGCATCGGGTTTGACAGCAACAAGGAGTTCTATAATCCTTACTGGCTTCAGAGATGGGCTGATGAGACTAAGCTTGAGGATGGCAGGACCGTCAAGCAGGCTTTGATTTTCAAAGGCCAGACTCTATGGTATCTGTATGAGTATTTGCTCTCAGCTGACGTGGATGTTGTGCCTTTTGTTCCTTCGAGCAGAGTGCTTTATTACATCGATGTCATCAACGAGATCCTGAAGAAAGAAAAACCCGTGGAAGTCATGATACAGAATGACAAGGACATTCTTTACAGGATCATATCGGAGGTTTGCAAGCAGAAATCAATCCGAGTTAGAAGTCTTGGCATCTCAGGCAAAAAAGCTTTCAAGCAGAGGATGAGGGAGAATATTCCTCTTCTAAGATGCTATCTTAAGACCAAGATTTGCATGCGCTCAATGGTCGGCTTGCTTGCAGGAAGGAAAAATAAGAGGAGCAGCAAGGATAACAAGAAGCTCAATGTCCTTCTCTTGTCAAATGAGAGGTTCTGCAAGGGGCCTAATGAAACTAATGTTTTCTGGGACACCATAGCAAAAGAACTCTCAAAGAACAAGATTGATTTTGATGTTCTTGAGTATGATGTTCTCTGGGACAGCCACGCTCTTGTCAAGATGCTCAAGAGGCATGTTCCTCAGAAATATCCTCATACTCTTTACATTGGTTCATATTATGACATGAATGTTTTCCGGGAGATAAGACGAGTAGCTTCTTTTTCAAGAAAAACATGGAAACAGTTCAGGAAGAGCAATAAGTTCACGCAATCACTAAATTACAAGGGCATTAACATATTTCCTTACCTTGAGAAGAGATTCGCATTGGTCTTCAAAGCCTTTTCCCAGCTCGCAGGAGACTCTCTGGCAGTGAGCGAAGCAGTCATCAAGTCAGGCCAGCCAAAAATGGTTGTGCTCGACCATGAGAACAACTTCTACGGCCTAGGGTTCCTCATGAATTCCAAGAACTATGATTTCAAGACAATCTCCTTGCAGTTTGAGAGCGTCAATCTCAGGACTAGTGTCCACAGGCACATTCCATCTGAGAAGGCTTTTGACAAGAAAAGCCCTGTCTGGAGACCGCTCGCTGACATGAAGTGCGCCTCTGGGCCTTATGCAAAGGAAATCCTGGTCAATAATTGCAATTTCAGGCCTGAAACAATTGAGATTACTGGCCAGCCAAGATATGATAATCTTGCCCAGAAAAAGCTCACAGAAAGCCTCAAGCAGCTCTATTCAGAGCTTGGCCTTGATGCCAGTAAAAAGACCATTGTGTATGCTAGCAAGTTCAATGATGATGAAGCACAGATATGGGCTTACTTGAAAGACATGGTGAGAAAGAGGGATGACATTCAGCTGGTGTTCAAGCTCGCGCCTGTCAACAACTTAAAGTTTTACAAGGAAAAGATAGGAGAGGAAAAGAATGTTGTTGTGAGCAAGGACATTGACCTTGTCAAGCTTCTCAATGTTTCTGACCTTCTCATAACCAAGCGTTCGACAGTTGCAATGGAGGCCATGTGCCTTGAGAAGCCAGTGCTGCTAGTGGACTTCTACAAGACCAACCAGTTCCCTTACATTGAGCTAGGAGCAGCCTATGACCTGAAGAGCCTTGAAGAGTTGGAGCAAGGAGTTGATAGGTGCTTGTATGATGAGAAAGTCAAGAAAAGCCTTGCATTGGGAGGAAAGAAATTCATTGCTTCCTATCTTTACAAGCAGGATGGCAAGGCAGCAGAGAGAGTAGTGAGCATAATAAAGAGGGAAATGAAGAAGTGATTCCAAGATGAAAAAAAGAATCAATGCTCTTGTCCAGAAAGTCTCAGGCTATCTTGAGATTGATGCTGCCTATTTCATGAGCGGAGGGTTCTGGATGGGCATACCCTATGTTTTAAGAGCATTTGTCAGCCTTTTTGTTGTGGCCTTGTTCACTAGGTTCATGACCCCAGAGCTTTTCGGAGAATACAAGTTCTTCACTTCCATTCTTCTGACTTTGATAATATTCTCTTACCCTGGCATAGGCACTGCCATAATCCAATCAGTCGCAAGAGGTCACGACAGGTCATTCACTGATGGAGTTAAGCTTAGGATAAAGCACTCGCTTCTAGGCTCATTAGCGCTGCTCATTATCGCAGGCTATTTCTTTTATATCAAGCAATCCAACTCCTACATCTACTACGTCATGGGAGCATTGTTCTTCCCATTCTACCACAGCTTCCAGTCAGCAATGGACTATCTCATTGGCAAAGAAAAATTCTCCCTGAACTCAAAGCAATTCATGATTAACATCCTCATAACCAACATCCCTGTCATGTTGACTATTGTGTTCTTCAAGGACCTGATGAGCATCATCCTTTCAACTCTCATATTCACATGCCTCGGATTCTTCATCTTCTACTGGGTGATAAAGAAGAAGTTCTCAAAGGACATTGCGAAGTCAAAAAAAGACAAGCATCTGAACAAGTACGCGTTTCATCTGACCCTGATGCAGATAATCCCATTGGCAGCAGGCAACATTGACAAGATAATACTGCCCTATTTCCTTGGCTTCAAGGAGCTCGCAGTCTACGTGATTGCTCTATCAATCCCTCAGCTCAACAAGTTTGTCATCAGCCCTATAGCCCCTATTATTTTACCCAAGTTGTCTGCTCACAAGAACATCAAGAAGCTCTATGCTTTCCTGATGAAGAAGCTGCCTCTCATGATAGGATTATCAGTTCTCATCAATGTTGTAGGCATCATCTTCACTCCCTTGGCAATCAGGCTACTTTTCACAGGCGCTTACAGCGGCTCAGTGTTTTATGCGCAATTATCATTCCTTGCCTTCTTCTTAATCATACCTGAGAGCATATTCTTCAATTTCCTTGTTGCCAAGAAGAAGACCAAGAGCCTTTACAGGCTTAACATCGTGCCTGATGTCATCAAGATAGTGCTCATGCTTGTCACCATCCCAATCTGGGGCATAATCGGAGCTATTGTCTCGTTCGCCATCTCCAGGTATGTTTTTGTGGGCATGGCTCTCTATTATTCAAGAAAAGAGGTTGTGGCAATCAATGCCTGAAAACGCTTTTCAGGCGGAAAACTAGAATGGTCTTTCAAAACCTTTAAAAACACACCCTTTTTAGTGAGAATTAACATTTAGAGGATAGATACTATGATAATTTCAAGGACACCATTGAGGATGAGCTTCGCAGGCGGAGGCTCTGACCTGAGAGACTACTACAAGCATGGCTACGGCGCTGTCCTGAGCACCACAATCAACAAATACGTCTACATCACAGTCAACAAGAGATTCACAGACAGCATAAGGGTAAGCTACTCACAGGTGGAAGAAGTCAAGAGTGTTGATGAAGTCAAGCACAACCTGGTCAGGGAAGCTCTCAAGAAGACAGGTGTGAAAAAAGGAGTTGATATCTCCTATATCTCAGACATGCTGCCTGCCCATGAAGGCTCAGGACTGGCAGGCTCAAGCGCCATCATAGTCGGAACCCTCAATGCACTATACGCCTACACAGGAAAGCATACTTCTGCAAACCAGCTGGCAGAGCAAGCCTGTGACGTTGAGATAGAGATACTCAAGCACCCAATAGGCAAGCAGGACCAGTACGCAGTCGCCCATGGAGGATTCAATTTCATCCAGTTCAACGCAGATGAGAGCGTTGTTGTTACGCCTATCATAATGCCTAAGGAGACGAGGCAGAAGCTCAACAGGAACCTCATAGCTTTTCACACAGGAGTCAACACCCGCTCAGATACTGTGCTCACAGAGCAGAAGAAAAAGACAGAGACCAACCTTGAAGTGCTCAACAGCATGGTCAAGCTCGCAGAAGAGCTCAGGGATGCTCTTCGAGCAGGGAACCTGACAGGATTCGGAACAACTCTGCACAAGGGATGGATGAGCAAGAAGAAGCTTGCAAGCAACATGTCCAACAGCTTCATAGATGAGTGCTATGACAAGGCAATGAAAGCAGGAGCCCTGGGCGGCAAGATACTAGGATCAGGAGGAGGAGGCTTCCTTTTGTTCTACTGCGAGGAAAAGAACCAGGACAAGGTAAGAAAAGCTCTTGCCGGTCTCAAGGAATTGCCTTTCAAGTTCGAGCCAGAAGGAAGCAAGATCATTTATGTTGGCGATTGAAAAGTTAAATAATAATCATAAACAAAAAATACAATAACAAACAAGAACAAAGGTGATTATGATGGTTGAATTCATAAAAAACTATTTTGAGGAGATAAAGAACCTGCTTGACAAGGTTTCAGCAGAGGACACCAAGAAAGTGACTGAGCTGATTTACAATGCTTATCATGATAACAAGCAGATATTCATCATAGGCAATGGCGGAAGCGCAGCTACAGCCTCACATTTTGCCTGCGACCTCAACAAGGGAACACTGAGCAGAGTGTATGATGACGATGAGAAGAGATTCAGGGTTATATCCATGGCAGACAATGTCGCAATCCTCACAGCCTATGCCAATGACCTGAGCTATGATGACATATTCTCCCAGCAGCTAAGGAACCTGGTCAACAAAGGAGACCTGGTCATAGCCATCACGGGAAGCGGCAACTCAAAAAATATAATCAAAGGTGTTGAGACTGCCAAGAAGTCAGGAGCCACAACAATAGGATTCCTAGGATTCCAAGGAGGAAAGCTAAAAAACATGGTAGACCATCACATACTGGTGCCTACAGAGCATTATGGGCGCATAGAAGATGTGCACGCGATACTGGCGCACCTAATTTCAGCGTATCTTGGAGAGATGAAAAGGAAAAAAGAGAGTGTATGAGATTATAGGAAAATCAGAGGAAAATGTTTCATGAAAATCCTAGTAACAGGGAATAAAGGGTATGTTGGCTCTATTCTTACCAAGATTCTGCTAGCCAAAGGCTATTCTGTCATCGGGTTGGACGCTGATTTCTATGAAGGAATTGTCAAAGAAAAGAAAAAAGCACCTAGCAAAGGTTTTGCTCAGATAATCAAGGACATGAGAAAAGTTGAGCTGGCTGACCTCAAAGGAGTTGACGCAGTAATCCACCTTGCAGCCCTGTCAAATGATCCCCTGGGAGAGTTCAATGAGAAGATAACCTATGACATTAATTATGAAGCGACAATGAGGCTGGCCAAGCTTGCCAAGCAAGCAGGAGTCAAAAGGTTTGTGTATGCATCATCCCAGAGTATGTACGGAGTGTCCAAGACAGCAGATGAGCTCGACGAGGATGATAGTGAGAAGAATCCTGTGACAGCCTATGCCAAGACCAAGTGGATGGCAGAGCAAGAGCTCAAAAAGCTCAGCACCAAGGATTTTCTGGTCACATGCTTCAGGCCTTCTACTGTTTTCGGAGCAAGCCCGAAGCTCAGGTGCGACATAGTCTACAATAACTTTGTTGCGTGCGGCTACACGACTGGGAAGATTGAGATAAAGAGTGATGGAACTCCTTGGAGGCCAGTGGTGCATGTACAGGATGTGTGCAGCGCTTTCATCGCAGGACTAGAAGCTCCTGCAGAGCTGGTCGCTAACCAATCATTCAATGTAGGTATTCCCAATGGCAACTTCACAGTCAGAGAGCTTGCAGAAGCTGCACAGAAAGTGTTGGGAAAGGACAAGTGCAAGCTCACATTCACAGGAGAGCATACAGACCCAAGGACTTACAAGGTCTCTTTCAAGAAGATACTCTCTGTGCTCAAGGATTATTACAAGCCAGAATGGGACTTGGAGCGAGGAGGGGAAGAGTTGGTCAAGTTCTTTGACACAGTCAAGTTCACAGAAGACATTTTCAGGAGCAGGTATTGCAACAGGCTCTTGCAGCTCAAATACCTTATCAGCCAGAAAGAGATTGATGAGAACCTATTTAGGATAAAAAAATAATATTATTGAACATCGTGCTTATTTTTAGGGTGAGGGGAATCGTAAGCAAAATGGTACATATCAAACAAGCAGTCATTCTTGCAGGCGGACAAGGCACAAGGCTAAAGCCCTTCACAGACACCATGCCCAAGCCAATGATACCCCTGAATAATCGCCCATTCCTAGAATACCTTGTCGAGATGCTAAAAGAGAACGGGATTGAGGAGATAGTTTTCTTATTGGGCTACAAGGCAGAGAAGATAGTAGAGCATTTCGGTGATGGCAAGAAATTCGGAGTAAAGATTAAGCACTCTGTGGGTGCAGTTGAGGATGATACAGGAACAAGGATAAGGAATGCTAAGAATCTCATTGACAATCATTTCCTTCTCATGTACTGCGACAACTATTGGCCTATGAACCTCAAGAAGCTCGAGGAATTCTACAACCAGAACCCGACGCTAGCATCTGTGACTGTTTTCACCAACAAGAAAGGAGTCACCAAGAACAATGTGATAGTTGATTCTGAAGGCTTTGTAGTCAAATATGACAAGACCAGGACAGAGCCAGGGCTTAATGGCGTGGACATAGGGTTCATGATAATTGACAAGAAAGTCTTGGACATGATGCCTGATACTAATTTTTCATTTGAAAAAGAAATACTGACAAAGCTCGTAGAGCAGCATCAGCTCAGGGCTTATCTAACAGACCACAGGTATTACAGCATAGGCTCTATCGACAGGCTGGAGCAGACTACAAAATACCTTTTGCCAAGAAAAATCATTTTCCTTGATAGGGATGGAGTGATCAACAAGAAAGCTCCCAAAGCAGACTATGTAAAGAAATGGAGTGAATTCGAGTTCTTACCAGGAGTGATTGAAGGACTGGAATTGCTGAGCAAGAAAGGCTATGAGCTCTACATCCTGACCAACCAGCCAGGAATAGCCAGGGAAATGATGACCCTTGATGACCTGAATGATATCCACGCTAAAATGCTGCAGGAGTTTGAGAAGCACAATATCAAGATAATCCAGATATATTCCTGCCTGCACGGCTGGCATGATGGCTGCGAATGCAGGAAGCCAAAGCCAGGATTGTTCTTTGACGCTAGCCACGACCACGCCATCAACCTAGGCAAGACAGTGTTCATAGGAGATGATGAGCGGGACGTGACAGCAGGAGAAGCAGCAGGCATAAAGACTTACCTGGTGGGGACTGAGAAAGGGTTTTTGCAAGTAGTGAAAGAGATAATTTGGAATGATGATAAGACATATCATGATAAAAAGAGTTATGATGAGAAAAATCACACGAGGTAACTGAACATGAAGAGAATAACTGAGTGCAGAGTTTGCGGTGACAAGAACATCAAAGGATTCTTTGACCTGGGAGACCAGCCATTTGCTAATTCACTGTTGAAAAGCGCTGACGAGAAGGAGAACAGCTACCCATTATCACTTAGCTGGTGCCCTACCTGCAACTTGGTGCAGCTCAATCATACAGCTGATCCAAAGGAATTGTTCTCAAGCTATGTCTGGGTGACAGCCACATCAAAGACAGCTCATGAGCACGCAGACAACTTCTACAATGAAGTCATGAAGAGAGTCAAAAGCCTCAACCAGAGCTATGTACTAGAAGTTGCGAGCAACGACGGGACTTTTCTCTTGCCATTCATCCACGACAAGTACAAGGTGCTCGGAGTTGACCCTGCCAAGAACATAGCAGAGATAGCAGAGAAGAACGGAGTGCCTACAATAGCTGACTTCTTCGGATTGAGATTGGCAAAGCAGATACTGAAAACCCACGGCAAAGCAAAAATAGTTTTTGCAAGGAACGTTATACCTCATGTAGCTAATCTTCATGATGTCATAAAAGGCATGGCGATGTGCCTTGATGATGACGGTCTGATGATAATAGAGGCTCACTATGCCAAAATAATACTTGAAGGCTTGCACTATGACTCAATCTATCATGAGCACCTATGCTATTTCACCCTGAAAAGCATGGAACACCTGCTCAGCCTCTACAATCTCAATGTTATTGACATCACTCCCAGCCCAATAAGCGGAGGCTCAATGGTGCTTTACATCAAGAAGCAGAAAGAAGGGAAAGCACAAAAAGAGAAGCAAAAAATAGATGAATCAGAAAGCCTCAAGGAATATCGGCAGGAAGAGAAGCAATCAAAAGTCAATGATCTCAAGAGCTGGAAAGACTTTGCCCTGAGAGCCTACAAGCACAAGCACCAGTTATTGAAGATATTGGATGATATTGTAGCCAAGGAAGGACCTATTGTCGGCTACGGAGCATCAGCAAGAAGCTCTACCATGCTTAATTTCTGCGGAATAGACCACAAGCTGCTATGCTTGATCGCTGACCAAAACCCTTTAAAGCAAGAGCTCTACACAGCAGGAACGCACATACTCATACTAAGCCCTGAGGAAGTGATGAGAAGGAATCCTAAGACAGTGCTCATACTTGCCTGGAACTTCAGCCAGGAGATAATGGATGGCTTGAAGAAGAA
Source organism: Candidatus Nanoarchaeia archaeon (assembly GCA_041479965.1). Classification (GTDB taxonomy): domain Archaea; phylum Nanobdellota; class Nanobdellia; order Woesearchaeales; family SM23-78; genus SM23-78. The sequence goes on from JBGOZE010000005.1 coordinate 8,580, forward strand.
CTTCAGGTTTGAAGGCAGATGCATCCTGCCATTGCCCAATGACCCGCGAGTGGTCAGATTGAAGAAATGAGGATGCTGGAGGAGACTAACATGATATTCACTGAAAAAAAGCTCAAAGGAGTTTTTGAGATACAGCTAGAGCCGCACGAGGACAGCAGAGGATTCTTCATGCGAACCTATGACAGCAAGATATTCGCAGAACACGGGCTGGACAGGCAATGGGTTCAGGAAAGCCAATCGCATTCTTCACAGAAAGGAACTCTAAGAGGATTGCATTTCCAGTTCCCTCCCCACAATGAGACCAAGCTGATACGCTTGGCTAACGGGGAAGCATTCTTTGCATTTGTCGACCTGAGAAAAAGCTCGCCGACCTTTGGCAAATGGGGCAGCACAGTGCTTTCAAGCAAGAAAAAGAAGATGCTCTTTATCAGCAAAGGCTTTGCCCTGGGTATGTGCACATTGACTGATGATTGCGACCTGCTCTACAAGATGGATGAGCCCTATGCTCCTGGAAAAGAAGGAGCCATTAGGTGGGATGATGATGGCTTGAAAATCAAATGGCCGCTGAAAGAGCTCAAGGCCAAGCCAATAATCTCTGACAAGGATTCAAAAGCCATGGGCTTCAAGGAATTTGTCAAGGCTCACGGTGAGCTAGATATAAAGTGAGGATTTTCATATGAGAATATTCATAACAGGCGGAACAGGATTCATAGGCAAGCACTTAGTGAAAAAACTGGAAAGCGAAGGACATGAATTGCTCCTGCTCATCAAAGATGAAGCTGAGAAGCCAATCCTGGCATCAACAAAAACCAAGACACTGGTAGGAGACCTTTCGCAGATAATATCCTGGAAAAAATCACTGGCAGATTTCGAGCCAGAAGCAGCAATCCATCTCGCATGGCAAGGGATACCTGATTATGGGCATGAGATGAGCAGCAAGAACCTGAAATATAGCACTGAGATGATCAGTGTGCTCGGAGAGCTTGGCTGCAAAAAGATAATCGTTCCAGGCAGCTGCTGGGAATACGGGGAAAGTAAAGGGTTGCTGAGCGAAGATTCTCCTGCAAAATCAAATAATCCATTCACAACAGCAAAGAATTCATTATGCTTGACGGGAATGCTAGAAGCTAAGAAAAGAGGCTTTGTGTTCATCTGGGCAAGATTGTTCTACGTCTATGGTCCGGGACAGAGAGAAGGCTCGCTTATCCCCCACATCATTAAATCAATAAAAGAGGGCAAAGCTCCAGAGATAAAGACTCCTTTTGCAAAGAATGATTTCATATACGTAGAGGATGTTGCAGAAGCAATTGCAATGATACTGAAAAAAGCAGACAAGAGCGCAATCTATAATATCGGCAGCGGAAAATCAACCTGCGTTCAAGAGCTCATAAAAGAAGTGTATGCTAATTTCAAGCAGGAATATGTTGAGCAAAAACCAGGGTCAAATGCTGCGGATGCTAAGGATGGCAAAAGAAACAATGGTTCAGATGCTGATTTCCGGGCAGACATCTCCAGGATAAAGAAGGAGATAGGCTGGAAGCCCAGGACCAGCATCAAGAAAGGGGTTAAAAGAACGATAGGCTAGTATGAAAAGGGAGTGTGGATGAAATGAAGATTTTAGTGACAGGAGGATGCGGTTTTATTGGCTCTCATTTGACAGACGAATTAGTCCGGAGAGGCTATGATGTTACAGTGTTGGATCGGGCAACACCTCCCCCATACAAGAACCTGAAAGCTAAATATGTCCGAATGGATGTATGTGATCCTCTTGGTAAGCTGCTGTCCAAAAAGTTTGATGTGATTTATCATTTGGCAGCAGAAGTAGGGTCAGGTCTTTCCATGGCAGACCCGCAAAAATTTGTGCGCTCAAACAGCCTAGGAACAACTAACCTATTAGAAGAGATGCGGCGCAGCGGGCACTATTCCAAAATCATTGTGGCTTCATCTGCCACAGTCTATGGAGAAGCAACCTATAAATGCCCGAAGCATGGAATATTTTATCCAGATTTACGCCCAATAAAACAGTTGGAAAGCGGCGAATGGGAGCTCAAGTGCCCGGTATGCGGAAATGATATGCAAGCCCTGCCAATAAAAGAAGACAGGATTCTCAAGCCTGCTTCGATTTATGGCCAAAGCAAGCTAGACCAAGAATTAATTTGCATGTTGTTAGGAAGGGCTTGGGGCTTTCCTGTTGTTGCCTTTAGGCCTTTTGGCGTTTTTGGGCCTCGCCAGTCCCTTGGAAATCCTTACACCGGAGTATTGGCTTTGTTTGCTACTCAGGTATTTGTAGGGAAGCCTATCAAGCATTATGAAGATGGTAAGCAAAATAAGGGCTATATTTACATTGACGATGCTGTTAGTGCTTTCATATCTGCTTTGGATAATGATAAGGCAAATGGAAAAATATTCAATCTCGGATTGGAAAAGCCCGTGACTATAAGATATATCGCGGAAAGATTAGTTAAAAACATTAATCCCTCCGTAAAAATCATATCAACGGGCAAATTTCGCCCGGGCGATACCCGTCATTCTTGGCCTGATACCTCGTTTTTGCAGGATACCTTGAAATGGAAACCTAAGACCTCTTTTGATGAAGGCATGGAAAAGATGCTTGATTGGCTGCGTACCATCCCTCAAAATGATAAAAAGAAGGCGATGATAACCTTTAAGAAAGCTGAGACTTATGCCAAATCCTACGGATTGGAAGTCTGATGATGGAGGAAGAAAAATGAAATTTAAGGATGTTGCTTTTTATGACAAAATACTGCAGTATGTGAAGAGGAAGGAGAAGAAGGATTTTGAATCACTCTCAAAAGCTGCTAATGAATGGTTGAGAGTTTCCTATGAGAACAGGATATACTATGACTGGACATGGCTAGGAATCCCCATAATCCAAACCCCATCGGACATGATGATGATACAAGAGTTGATTTTCCGCCTAAGACCTAAGACTGTGATAGAGACAGGGGTAGCTCATGGCGGGGGGCTGATATTCTACAGTTCTATCCTTAAGCTCATCCATGGAAATGAATATTCGGTCATCGGAATTGAAATTGATTTTCGTGAGCACAATCGTAAAATCCTGGAGAAGCACCCATTGTACAAGAATGTGCATGTTATTGAGGGAGATTGCACTTCAGCAGCAACCATCCAGAAAATCAAGGATTTGCAGCCCGACCTGTCTGGAAATGTGATTGTTGTTCTGGACTCCTATCATGGGAAAGATCATGTGCTAAAAGAGCTTGAGCTATACTCTGATCTGGTGAATGCCGGAGGCTATATTGTTGTTTGTGATACCATCGTGGATACTCTTGAGGGCATTGAATTGACTGATAAGACTGTAAGTAAGGGCAATGGCCCCTTATCTGCCATTGGTGAATTCATTAAGAAGGATCCGCGGTTCGTTATTGATGAGAACTACAACAAGCTCTTCATCAGCCACGCCCATAATGGCTTTTTAAAAAAAATAAGGGATTGATCATGATAGTTAAATGCACTATTTTAGTCCCGACCTATAACCGCCCACATTACCTTAAGAGGATACTTGATTATTACAATGATTCCAATCAAAGGAATCGTTTCCAGTTCATTGTGGGAGATTCAAGCCACTTCAATGAGAGAAAAGAAAACAAGCAGATAGTCCAGAGCTTTGCAGGGCTGCACATAACCTATATTGACAATTATTCTGAAAAACTGAATTCTCTTCAAAAGTTCGCTGATATGGTGCAGAAAGTCAAGACCAGATTCTGTGTCTTCTGCGCTGACGATGATTTTGTTACGCCAGATGGGATAATGGAAGCAGTAGATTTCCTGGATAAGAACAAGGACTATGCTGTTGCACACGGGCATTATGTGCGCTTTTACCTTAGCAAAGGAAAAATCAAGCCTCATTTTGCCTGGGCCCCAAGATACCCTGCCTATAGCTCCATCGCTTATGCTGATGCAAAATCAAGACTGACGTTTCACCTCTCTAATTATAATGTTCCGACAACCTATGCGGTGCACAGGACAACTGAGCTCAAGAAAGCCTACAGAGAATTCATAAAATCAGGAGTGGACCCTTGGCTTTTTGGGGAGATACTTCCTTCAGTGCTCACACTCATCTATGGTAAGATGAAGAAACTTGATGTGTTTCACTCTGCAAGAGACTCATCAACCTTCAAAGGAGCAAAATGGCCTTCACTGGTAGATTTCATTGAGAATGGAACCTATGCCAAGAACTATGCTAAGTTCAGGAAATGCTTAGCACAGAACCTGTCCAAGACAGGAAAGATAAAGCTGAAAGAGGCTGAGAAGACAGTGGATGATGCAATGGCACTCTATATTGCCAGGTGCTATGCTGAGCGCAAGAACAAGACAGGAAAACTAGGCAAGATTTTCAATGCCTTAGGTTTGCCAGATGGCTTGGATGAAGGCTTCAGGAAGATATACAGGAAGATATCTGCGAAAAAAGAGCTTAAGTCAGATGCTTTCTGGGAATCACTTGATAATCATGCATCAGCAGCAGCAAAGGAGTTGGAAGCTGTCAAGAAATGCGTGCTGGAGCATGCCTGAGAAGGATCAAGAATAGCAAGTTTTCCGTCGAAAAAACTCTTTTATCCTGAATTTGCTTATCATAAACTATATAAAGCGACTAGGGTTATGTTTTAAGGGGATAAACAGCATGAAAACCATAAAAACAAAAAATAAAATGCAAAGGTGGGAACATGAGATACTGCAAGAAATGTGTGATGCCTGATTCCAGGCCAGGGCTTAAATTTGACGAAGACGGCGTATGCTATGCCTGTAAAGCTGCGGAAAGAGCTAAGAATACTGATTGGAAGCAGAGATGGAAGGAGTTGGAAGCTCTGGCAGACAAATATAGAGGATGCAATGGAGATTCTTATGACTGCATAATCACTGTCAGCGGTGGAAAAGACAGCCACTACCAGACCTACATCTTCAAAGAAAAACTCAAGATGAATCCGCTTCTTGTATCGATAGATAATTTCAGCTGGACTGAAACAGGCAGAAAAAACTGGAGCAACCTACTGAGCACTTTTGGTTGCGACGCACATGTCTTTTCTCTAAATCCGCAGGTATGTAAAAAAATGTTCAAGATCGCATTAGAAGAACTTGGAAGCCCAACATGGTATTTTGACAGGGCAATCTACGCATATCCTATACAGATCGCAATAAAACTTGGAATCCAACTTATTGTATATGGAGAGAATACAGCCTATGAGAGAGGCGGACCTGGTGGAGAAAAAGAGACTCCAAGCGCCATGAACCAGATCAACAACGATGTTGTAAAAAAAGTAGACTGGGATTTTTTCCTAAAGAGAGACAAGACATTGTCGATGAAGGACTTCAATCCATGCATATATCCATCGATGGAAGAAATACAAAAAGCAAAATTAAATCCAGTATTTCTGAGCTATTACACCAAATGGAGCGCACATGACCACATGGAATTTGCCAGAAGCAGAGGATTCAAAACATTAGATGACACGGGTGAATGGAAGAGACAAGGATTTGCAGAACAGTATGACCAAATTGATACTATCGGGTATGTTACGCATACTTGGTTCAAGTTCCCAAAATTTGGGCACTGCAATATCACTGACAGAACAAGCCTTTGGATACGAGAAGGAAGAATGACAAGGGAAGAAGCAGTAAAGATGGTGCTTGCAGAAGATTGGAAGCTTGATCCAAAGGTGCTTGCAGATTTCCTGACATTCATAGACAATTATCCGATAGGCAAATTTCTTCAGGTAGCTGAAAAGTTCGCTAACAAGGATATTGTAGAGAAACAAGACGGATGGTGGAAATTAAAGAAAAATGTGCAGGAAGCACTGATTAAAGGCGGAGAAGTGAAGCCGTAAAGGAATGAAAATTAATGAACAATAAAATAGAAAAAGGCAATTTACGATATAAAAATAGCTTAATAAGCATAATGATATTATGGGGGTAATAACATGGCTCAAGTCTCAATAATAGGCGAAACAGCATGCGCACACGAAGGCTCATGCGAAAACCTTCTTAAGATGATAGACGCGATAGCAGAGGCGAAGGCAGACATAGTCCATTTCATCGTGTTCACTACAGAAGGCTCAACATCACCAAAACATCCGGGATATGAAAAAGGGAAAGAGCTTGAACTTAGCGCAGAAGAATGGAAAAAAGCCATATTTCATGCTAAATCAAAGAAGATGAAGGTTGCGACCACTATCCAGGATGAAGCAAGCCTGAAGCTTGTCTCTTCTCTTGATGTAGATATAATAAAGATACATTCAACAGACAATACCAACCCGGAACTGATAAGAAAAGCTGCAGAAAAGAATAAACAGATGATGATCTCTGTCGGCGCGATGACCATGGAAGAGATAGAAAAAGCGATCGACACTATAAAAGAAGCAGGTAACAATGACATAATCCTGATGTATGGTTATCAGGACTATCCGACAGACCCGGCCTTGATAAACCTCAGGATGATAACAACACTGAAAGAGAAGTTCAAGGTAGCAGTAGGATATGCAGACCACACTGATGGAGAATCAAAACTGGCGAACGCAATACCACTGCTATCGATCCCTCTGGGTGCAGAATATGTCGATAAGCACATCACGCTAGATCGGAGCAAGAAGGGTATAGATTATCAGGCAGCACTCAACCCTGATGAGTTCAAGGATTTCGTGAAATGCTTCAGAACTGCAGAGAAATCTATCGGAGACGGAATAAGACATGAGTTCACTGATGCTGAAAAAAGATATCGAGAGCTAGTGAAGAAAAGCATCGTCGCAGCAAAGAACCTGAAAAAAGGAAAGAGAATCACAAAAGATGACGTGTTGTTCTTAAGGTCTGATAGACTAGGTATGGCGCCTTATGAACTAGTTAACATCATATCAAAAACACTGAAAAGAGATATCAAGAAATATGACAATATCGAGAGGGATGATATTTAGGATCGGGGATGATACGATATGCTAAGAAATAATAATAACAATAATAACAGCAATAAAAATAATAAAACAAATAATAGCAAAAAGACAGCTATAACAATAACCGCAAGGATGAAATCCACAAGATTGCTTCTAAAGATAATGCGCTATCTAAACGGAAGCCCTCTGATCGAAAGGATGATTGACAAGCTAAAACAAGCCCGCCATGCAGACATGATAATCATGTGCACATCAACAAACCCTCAGGACGATATCCTCATCGATGTAGCTGAGAAGAAAGGAATATTGTGGTATAGGGGAAGCGAAGACGATGTTCTTGAGCGGATAAAGGAAGGCGCGATGAAATATGAAGCGGATTTTGTAGTCAGTGTCACTGCAGACAATCCGCTTACAGATCCTGAATACATCGACAGAATCATAGAATCATACAAAAAAGAAGGCGGCGACTATATCTATGTCGAAGATTTGCCAATCGGGACAAACTCGCACGGAGTCACAACAGAAGCGCTGAAAAAAGTATGCTCTCTGAAAAAAGAGACCGATACAGAAATATGGGGACTATATTTCAAAGACACAAACATGTTCAACATCAAAAAGATAAATGTAGATGATAAAGACTTCGGAAAGAACTATAGGCTTACAGTGGACCATCCGGAAGATCTGACACTTATGCGTGAAATCTACCAGAGATTCTCGTCAAAAGAGAAATTCAGCATCGGAGAAATCATAGCATTTCTCAAAGCAAATCCGACAATAGCACAGATAAACCAGAAACACCAGCAGCTGTTGTCAAAAGAAATAGATTACAGCAATTTCAAGAGCAAAAAATAAGCAAATTAAAACAATAAAAAAAACAAGCATCATCGATGAACAAAACAATTTTATCAAGAACAGCGAATGAAGAGAAAGCCAAGAAAGAAGACAGAATAGCGATCAGGCTCAGAAAGATGACCGAATCTGACCTGGAAGCAAAAACAAGATGGTCAAATGACCCTGATATAAACAGCCACATAGGATTAGTTATTCCAATAGCTATCAGCAGCACGAGAAAATGGTTCCAGGAAAAGTCAAAGGACAACAACATAATATTGTTTATCATAGAAGATGCCAAGAGCAAAAGGCGCATAGGCTACATGCGGATGGACATATTTCCAAAGGATAAAAAAGCAGAACTTCACCTGATAATCGGAGAGAATGATTACTGGGGAAAAGGAATAGGCACAAAAGCGACATTACTATTCTTAAAGATCGCCTTCAAAGAGCTGAAGCTGAACAAAGTATTCCTGACCGTCGGAGTGGAAAACCATGGAGCGATAAGAGTGTATGAAAAGAGCGGATTTAAAAAAGAAGGCATCATGAGAGCTGATCGGATGATGGGCAACAAATTCCGCGATGTATACATCATGAGCATCTTAAAAGAAGAGTATGAGAAACTATTGCGTAACGTGTCAATCAACCAGTCAGAGACCGGCGATATACAATGTATGAAAATAGGAGACAAGATCATCGGGGAAGAAAAACCAGTATTTATCATAGCAGAAGCAGGAGTCAACCACAATGGAGACCTGAAACTAGCGATGAAACTCGTTGATATCGCAAAAGAAGCAGGGGCTGATGCCGTAAAATTCCAGATATGGCAGACGGAAAAGCTGATATTAAGAAACACAGAAAAGGTTGATTACCAAAAATCAGGCAGTATAAGAGAAAGAACGACAAAAATCGCGCACAGTCCCGCACTGAAGTACGGGACCAGTACAAAAGATGAAGAGGACCAATTTGAGATGCTGAAGAAGCTGGAACTGAGCCTTAAAGAGCATAAAGAGCTTATGGAACATTGTAAGAAGAAATGCATCATGTACTTGTGCACACCGACTGATGAAGAGATGGTCGACTTTCTAATCAAGAACAATATCAGTGCGATAAAGATAGGGTCAGGTGAGCTGACCAACTTGGAATTTCTGAAGTATGCTGCAAAAAAAAATGTTCCTCTCATTTTCTCGACAGGAATGGGAAGTCTTGAGGAAGTAAGATCAGCCATAAAAGCAGTTAGAGAGTATAAAAGGTCGAATGAATTTGCAATCCTGCATTGCACAACACAATACCCTGCACCACCAGAATCAGCCAATCTTAGGGCGATAGAACTCTTGAAAGAGCATCATCCGTTAGTCGGATTCTCGGATCACACAAAAGGCAATGATGCTGCTGCTGTAGCAGTAAGCTTAGGAGCATGCATAATTGAGAAGCATTTTACGCTGGACAAAAATATGGACGGGCCCGACCATAAGGCCTCGCTCGATCCTATCGAGCTAAGAGTATTTATCAGGAAGATCAGGCAAACTGAGATTATGCTGGGCAGAAAAGAGAAAAATATTACAGAAGAAGAAGAGAAGACAAAGCTGTTGGTCACGAGAAGCGCAGTTGCTGCACAGAACCTGAAGGCCAGAACAAAGGTTAAGCGACAGGACATAGAGTTCAAAAGACCGGGAGATGGCATCCTATCAAGCAATATCAAAATCATCCTGGGAAAGAAGCTGAAAAGAAGCCTAAAAAAGGACGAGAAGTTCAGGATGGATGATCTAGAATGAAAAAGAGAAAAATCGCAGTCATAACCGGAACAAGAGCTGAATTTGGAGTTCTGATAACAGTGATCAAAGCGATAAAGAACAATCCAAAGCTAAACTTGCATCTGATCGCAACAGGCATGCACTTCCAGAAAAAACATGGATATACTGCAGATGATATCACAAGAAGCGGATTCAATATCGACTCCAAGATAAAGATCATCGGAGAAAGTGACAGGCCAATAGATATAGCGGATTCTATAGCTTCTGGAATAAAAAAATTTTCCAGAGAGTTCATGAAGATAAAGCCAGACATAGTATTAGTCACCAGGGATCGGACAGAGCAGCTTGCAGCAACAATTGCAGCAGCGGTCCTAAGGATCCCAATTGCACACTATGTCGGCGGAGAGAGAACCAAGGGTAGCATCGATGAATCGATAAGGCACTCCATAACCAAGTTTGCAAACATCCATCTTGTAAAGACGCAAGAAAGCAAGAATCGGGTGATAAAGATGGGAGAAAGGCCAGAAACTATTTTTGTCGTAGGATTCTCAGGCCTTGATTACATCCAAAGCCAAGAACTATATTCAAGAGCAGAACTAGACAGGATCCTAAATCTCGACCCTAAAAAAAGCTATGTGATAGTGCTTCAGCATCCAGTAACATCAGAACATAGCATATCGGGAAGGCAAATCGAAGAAACACTCAGAGCAGTTGACCAGATTAGCCAGCAGAAGATCATCCTTTATCCAAATTCAGACCCGGGCTCAGAGCAGATCATAAGAGCCATCAAAAAACATGCATCAGAAAATCCGGATGTTAGATTGTTCAGAAGCCTGCCCTATAAGGCCTACTTAAGCCTGATAAAGCACTCAAATATGATAATCGGCAACTCCAGCGGACCCACAGTTGAGACTATCCCGTTTGGAATTCCTGTCATCAACATAGGGATAAGGCAAGAAGGAAGAGAAAGAGGGAGCAATTTCATAGACTGCAGCCACGACCATAAAGCGATACTTGAAGCGATAAGAAAAGCCCAGACAAGAGGATTCAGGAAGAAGCTTCAGAACATAAAGAATCCGTTTGGAACAGGAGAGAGTGCAAAGAAGATCGCGCAAATACTCAGCGAGATAGAAATAACGCCAGAGCTGCTGAAGAAGAAAATAACCTACTGAACAAAAATATCCGAAAATTAAAATGACAAAAGAAATCGGAAGCGACTTTGCGATACCATTCAGCATATTGTATAGCAGGAAGAAGAACAATACATCAGAAGAAGGCATTTTCCTCTCCAGCGGAAGAGATTGCATCAGTGCAATAATAGAACATCTTAATATTGGAAGCGACGACAAAGTGCTGCTGCCATCATACCTATGCGAATCGATAATCAAACCTTTCAACGACCATAACATAAAAGTAGAGCATTATAAAGTGAATAAGAAGCTTGAGATCGACATCTATGACCTAAAAAAAAGGCTGAAAGAGTCAAAAGAGCAAAAAGAAAAACCAAAAGCAATAAAAGCCATCTTAGTGATAAACTATTTTGGCTTTATCCAGCCGAAAAGGGATGAAATAAAAAGACTAAGTAAACAGGAAAATGTTTTTTTGATCGAAGATGATGTACAATCATCAATGTCAGAATATTATAGGATCGGAGATTTCACATTCAACAGCTACAGAAAATTTATGCCGATACCTGACGGAGCATTGCTGAAAGGCATAAGAGAAGAGGAATTGAGAAAAAGCATCAGGAGCACGATGAGACATAAGCTGTTCTGGATGAGCAGAGCGTGCGCGGGAATGATGAAGAATATCAGGATATTGAAGCCAGCATACCGCTTCCTGGCAATAAGATCAGAAAGCAGCATGATAAACAATTACAAAAAACCAGCACCGATATCAAGCCTCTCAAGAAAAATCCTGATGAGAACTGATCTTGAAGAGATAAAATCAAGAAGACGGGAGAATTACCGATATCTTGCAAAAAGAATAAATGAACTCAAGAATAAAGATGTGCAGATGATGTTTGATGATTTCCCTAAGAACGTTTGTCCTCTGGGATTTCCGATAATATTCAACAGCATGAAAGAAAGAGATCACATGGTCAAACAGATGATAAAGAGCAGGATATACCTGCCGATACACTGGAAGCTGCCATCAAGCATAGATAGGGCAGAATTTAAAGAATCATGGCAGATATCTGAAAGGATAATGACTATTCCGATAGACCAGCGATACGATAAAGGAGACATGGATAGGATAGTCGAACAGCTTAAACTGTAACAATTAAACAGATAAAAACAAGGTTAAACGATCAAAAAAGAGATACTATCAAACAAAAAAGAGATACTATGGAATCAAAAAAACCATACAAACAAAGAATCCTGACATTAAAGGACCGTAAAGAATGGTCTCGTCTAGTTGATGCCACAAACGAGCCAGACGTATACTTCACTCCGGAATATGCGAGCATCTATGAAGAAGATTATGGCAAAGATGCCAATGAATCGTTCTGCGGAGAATCGCTGCTATTCTTCTTTGGAAATGATGACGAATACATATTATATCCATTCGTAAGAAGAAGCATCAATGACCTTCCGTTCCTAAAAGAATCCGGCAAAAGCGAAGAAAAAAGTAAAGAAGCATATGACATCATATCACATTATGGATATTCCGGCCCGATCATAAAAATAAAAGAAAGCAAGAATGAAGATGACAAAAAAAGGCTTGTGAAGGGATTCATGGAGTCGTTCAGAGAATATTGCAGGAAGAAGAGCATCATAACAGAGTTCGTAAGATTCCATCCTCTGCTAAAAAATGATGAGCTATTCAGGGAGTTCGTCTCCCTCGACGCGAGAAATGAAACAGTGTTCGTGGACCTGACAAAAGACATCGGGACATTATCGGCAGAACTCAATAAAAAAACAAGGAACAGTATAAAAAAAGCAGAAAAGAACAATGTGAAGATCGAGATCAGCAGCAAAAAGGACTATATTAAAACATTCACAAAGATATACAACAATACAATGGAGAGGAACAAAGCCAGCTCGAAATACTTCCTGCCGAATAAATTCTTTGATAAGACAGCCAGCGAATTGCGAGACAACCTTCTGCTTTTCGTCGCAAAGAAAGACAATAAAATAATCTCTGGCGCACTGTTCATGCAGAAGTACGGGCTGATGCACTACCATTTCTCAGGAACAGACAATGATTATTCCAGCCTCGCCCCAAATGACCTTATACTCTGGAAGGCGATCCAATGGGGAAAAGAGCATAACTGCAGAAAACTGCACCTTGGAGGCGGAGTCTCAAATGATGACAGCCTGTTCAAGTTCAAAGCAGGATTCTCAAAAGACAGAAGCAGGTTCTACTCAGCAAGCATAATACATGATAAGGGCAGATATGATGAGCTATGCAAGCTGAAAGACTCATACGAAACAAGGATAAGGATGAAATCAGGTGAACAAATGACCAAGGATGATCTGAAATCGGGATTTTTCCCAAACTACCGAAAGACAATCTCAAAACAAGATGAAAGCAAGAAAGAAGACAATAAAAGCATAACCGGCGACAGGCCAGATAACATGCTAAAATCAGATAATACTCTAAAAATACCACTATTCAAAGTCCACTATGAAGAAAGCGACATAAAAGCGGTAGAGAATGTCATCAGAAGAGGCACATTCTGGGCAGACGGCCCGGAAATAAGGGAATTTGAAAAAAAAATAAAAGAATACCTGGGAGTAAACTATTGTGTAGCATTCAACTCGGGCACATCCGCACTGCATTCCATCCTGCAAGCATTTGATATCAAAGGCCATGAAGTCATAGTGCCATCATTCACGTTTATCGCAACATCTAATGCGGTGGTGCTTGCCGGAGGAAAGCCAGTATTTGCAGAATCTGAAGACGAGACCTTCGGCCTTGATGCGGCAGATGTTCAAAGAAGGATAACTGACAAGACAAAAGCAGTGGTTCTGATCCATTACGGAGGCTGCGCCTGCAGAGACACAGAAAAGCTGAGAAAAATCACCGAAAAGAACAAGATACTGCTGATAGAAGATGCAGCACAATCGTTGGGAGCCACAATAAATGGCAGAAAAACAGGGACTTTCGGAGATGGAGCGATATTCAGCCTATGCCAAAACAAGATAATAACGACCGGAGAGGGAGGCTTTGCAGTAACAGATGACAGGAAAATCGCAGAACGGATGAAAAGGTTTCGGTCTCATGGGAGAGTGGAAGCGGTTGACGGTGATTATTTTGCGACTACAGGAGATATGGATTACATAGAAGTAGGATATAACAATAGGCTGCCCACAATGTCAGCGGCACTCGGAATATCCCAACTGAACAATATCGGAAAGATGATAATATTAAGGAAGGAAAAAGCAGCATATCTCGACAAAAAACTCAAAGACATCAAAGGAATAATCGTCCCAAAAAGCCCAAAAGGATTTGACCATGTCTATCAGATGTACACCATCATGCTTAGTGATAAAGATGCAAGGGATAAACTCCAAAAGCATCTCGAAAGCAAGGGCATCATGACAAAAGTATATTTCAACCCAATACACCTAAAAACATTCTACAGAAGAGAATATTGCTATAAAGAGGGGATGCTTCCGTTTACTGAAAAGCTTTCAGAAAGGTCATTGACACTGCCGATGTATCCTGACCTTGAACCATCGGAACTTGATCACATTATCCAAAGCATAAAAGAATTTTTTGAAAAAAAAGGTGAGCAAAAACAAAGATAAAGCTTAAGAAAAGATAATAATGCAATATTAGTATACAAAAATTATTAAACATAATCATACAAAAAAATTAATAAGGTGACAAAAAAATGAAAAACATATTCAAAGGAAAAACAATATTAGTGACAGGCGGCTGCGGCTCCATAGGCTCTGTGATTGTAAAACAATTGTTAGAGTTCAATCCCGACAGGATCAGGGTATTTGACCAGGACGAAGCAGGTCATTTCAGGCTTAATCAGGAGATTCCTGCGAGCCAGAGGCACAAGATAAGGAATCTTATCGGTGACATAAGGGACAAGGACAGGGTTCGGCGCGCAATGGAGCGCGTGGACATAGTATTTCACGCCGCAGCACTGAAGCATGTGCCTTTCTGTGAATACAACCCTTTTGAAGCAGTCCAGACCAATGTAATCGGGACCCAAAATGTTGTTGATGCCGCATTGTCTGCTGGTGTAAAGATATTCATAGGCGTATCAACTGACAAGGCAGTCAACCCAATAAATACCATGGGCGCAACAAAGCTTCTCAGCGAGAAGATAATAACCAACGCCCCGATAGGCTTTTCCAACTGCATATTCTGCTGCGTAAGGTTCGGCAATGTGCTCAATTCAGTGGGATCAGTCATACCCATATTCAGGAAGCAGATAGCAGACGGTGGCCCGGTTACTGTAACATCCAGGGACATGACCAGGTTCTTCATGAGCATGAGCGACGCTGTGAACCTCGTGCTGAAGACAGCGGAGATCGCCAAGGGAGGAGAGATTTTCATCTTGAAGATGAAGTCATTGAAGATAATTGATTTGGCAGAAGTGATTATAGAAGAGCTGGCTCCGAGCTATGGCCATGACCCTAAGAAGATGAAAATAAAAACCATAGGTGTTCGGCCCGGGGAGAAAATGCATGAGTCTCTCATGACAGAGGAAGAGTCCAGATACATGGTGGAATTGAAGGACATGCTTGTGCTCTTCAATTCCGTCATCTCAGAATATGGTGCTCATAAGCATTTGAAAGAGAACCACAAAGCCAATCACCTTGATTATAACTCAAGAAACGCCTCCATGCTCACCAAGGAAGAGATAAGGAAGCTTCTCTATCAGAAAAAAATAATTTAGAGAAGAAAGGATTGATAAGGAATGGGTGGGGAAAGCTGACCGGGTGGAGAACTGATAGATACGAATTCCAGAAAAGACATGCATAATATTCATAAACAATTTTCTCTGGAAAAAGCCTGCAATAATCTTTATGCAGATTCAAGAGTTACGATAGGCCTCAATAAGATTGGCTATCTGCTGGTTGATGCTCTTGTATTTGCCGATGGAACTCTTGATATTGTCTTTCTTGTCATGCTTCAGGAAATCAGTGATCATCTGCTTCAACTTTTCCTTATCGTTCCTGATTACAGGGACTCCGTAGCTATGAAAGTACTCAACGCCCTGCTTTATTGAGGGGTCAGCATACATATATCGGAAGTAAAGGATTGAAGGAGTGCCTAGTATCATTGATTCCAGGCAGGTGTTAGACCACGCTGTCAGGGTTATTTCCGCCTGGCTGAGCAGGGAATAAAGGTCTATATCTTTATCCTGGACCAGGATTATCTTTCCTGCTTTGACCAATCCTTGATGCCTTTTGATGTCCTCTCTCGGATGAGGCTTGAGAACGACCTTCACTTTCAGCTTGCTCGCAATTTCAATGATATCATCAATGCACTTCATCTGCATCATTGGCTGGCTGGTTATCACAATATATTTTTCGTCAGGCTTCAGCCCCAATATCTGCAGCACCTCTTTTCTCGGCCTGCTAGCAGTTATGCTGTCCCACTGAGGGTTGCCATAGATGAACAGGTCTGGCTGCTCTTTTTCTTTCACCTTGAAATCTTTCCACCTTGACCTTATGAGCTTCTCCTGCTGCTCATCCCAGGCAATGATGGCATCTGGCAATACAAGGTTGCCTTGGTCATAGTAGCCGTTTATGTCTGTTGTCATGAGCACTGGCATGATGCTTATAGTCTTGATGCCTTCATGCTTGGCAACTTGGAAGAATGAATTCTCAACCTGTCGCCTGAGCTTTCCGCCGACAAGTACTTTGGGTTGGTAAGTCTCATATATTCTCTCAGCTATTTTCAGGTAAGCGATAGCCTGCGGCATGAACCTTGTGATGACTGATTTCATGGCTGGCCTGACAAAGGGCAATGGCTTGATGCCATTGATGCTTGCCTTCTTCTCAAGCTTCCTGTAGCTCGCATTGAAAATCCCTGTGTATTTCTCAGCATCATCTGCAAGCTCCTGCTTGATGTCAGCTGTGAAGAAATCCTCTATATAAACTACCTTGCAGCTCTTGTAGCCCGCAAGCCTCTGGTCAAAGCCCCATTTTTTTGCCTTCAGTGGAAGAACCAGCAAGAATCTCTGGTTTTTCTTGTTAAGAATATCAAAAAGGTTGAGGAAAGTCTTGAAATAGGATGGGTCAGAGCAGATTAAGGCGACATCAATCTTCTCTTTACTCTTCTCTTTTTTTACTGCTGATGCTGCAACCTCAGAATAATCAATCAGGTTGATCTCAGTATTTTCTCTTTTTTCCGTCGCGTTCAGTATCTTATAATAGTAGAATATCCTGAGCCAGTAGAGCCAGAGGAATAACCTCTTCCGAAAAGAGCTTTTCTCAAGCGTCAAAACCTTGACTGGGATGTTGAAGTTGATGTCATAACCCATGATCCTGTACTTGACAATGTCAAACAGGTCAATGCCTTTGTACTTGAGCAATTCAGGGTTTTGCTGGCTTAGCTGCTTCAGTTGCTCGACAAAATCCTTTGAGCTAATGGCAACCTTTTCCTTGTCCTGCTCTGTGGTTTTTCCTTCATTCAAGAACGAATATTTTATCTGCCTTACCAGTTTCAGGTTTTCAATTGACATTTTTATTCCAGGTCTTCTTCAAAGATAGCTTCAAGTGCTTTCTTGTCTTTCTTGAGCTTCTTGCCTAGTACATCATAGAATTTCCTTGCATCAATGCCGACATTAGGCCTCAAGGTTATGAGCATTGCTTTGGCAAGCTTGGTGCCTTTCTTGGCATCCTGCTTGAGATAGACTGCTCTCCTGAACTCCTTTATCCTTTCAGGAGTCTCTATGCTCTCAACAGGCTTCTTGTGATGATGGCCCAGTATTTTCTTTATTTGCTTGGCTTTCTGCACCAGGTTCTTCATCTCCTCAACATTAGCAGATAGGTGGTGGTCTCTGAATTCTCTTGTCTTGTCATCTGTGAAATGCTTCTCAATCACGCTCGCACCCATGCCAATCGCAAGCTCGCACGCATATACGCCGGCAGTATGGTCAGAATAGCCAATGGGTATGTACGGGAAGGCATGCTGTAATACCCTCATCGCTTGCAGGTTGGCGAACTCATCTTTTGGCTCGCCATACATGGCAACGCAGTGCAGGAGAACAAGTTTTCTCTCCTTTATCAGCGACGGATTCACTTTGTTGATGAAATCAACTGCGTGCTTGACCTCTTCCAAGGTTGTCATGGCAGTTGACATTATAAGAGGCTTGTTTTTCTTAGCTATTATTTCCAGCAATGGATAATTGGTAAGGTCTCCAGAGCCTACTTTGTGGATTGTCATATAAGGACCCAGGTCTGCAATAGCATCCTCGTCCCAGAGGGAGCTCATGAACATGACCTTGTGCTTCTTAGCCAAGGCTGCCAATTCCTTGTACTGGTCAAGTGTGAGCTCGAATTTCTTGAAATGCTTATGCCTTGCCTCATTCTCTACTTTGCTCACAATCTTGTCAGCCTTGTAGGTCTGGAACTTGACTGCGTGCACTCCTGTGCTGGCAGCGTCCATGAGCAGCTTCTTGGCATACTCAAAGTTGCCTTCATGGTTGCCTCCTATCTCTGCGATTATGAAAACCTCGTCCTTTCCTATGAAACAAGGTGTTGGAGGCTCAATGTAAGGTGAGAAGCCTGCGTGCGCATACACTGCCTTCAGCGCGCCTTTTCCTTTCTTCTTTATGCAATGAGGAGTCTTTGGCGGTATGTAGAGTGCGTCTCCTTTCTTGAAAGCCAGTTCATGCTCTCCTATCTTTGCCATTCCTTCTCCTTCAATGATGTAGATGGCTTCCTCGTCATCATGGGTTTTTGGCTCAAGGAATTCTTCTGTGTCATAGCCAGACACTCCGAGCTCAAAGCCTGAGTGGGTCTGGACGCTGTCCTTCCATATCAATGGCTTGCCCCAGTGCCCTGAAGATTTGACTTTCTCAACTTCCTCTTCATTGACAGAATGCTTCATATTGCTCGCCCCCAAAGATTTTTTTTAATATCCTCTTGTGATTTTCTTCACATCAAGATTCTCAACTTCATCCAGATTCTTAAGGACCTGCTCTGCCATCCAATAGGTGAACCTGTCCTCGATGTCTATGCTCTCATCATCTGTGAGTATGACATGGCTTATCTTCTTCCCCACCAGACTCTCTGGTGTTATGCTTTCTCTCTTTGAAAGGATGAAAGAGCCGCTCTCCTCGTAAAGGTATTCTCTCTCTGGCTTGATAGCCCTTTTCTTGAAAATAGGATTAAGCCCGTACTCACCATGAGTGTAGTGAAGCCTCGGATTCTCCCTGACACCGACGACGCTGTCAGCGTCATAGATGATCAGGGTGTTGATGGCTTCCTGAATGTGCTTGCTCTTAATCAAAGGAGATGTGTAAAATATTATTCCTACAATATCGGGTATGAAGCTTTCTTTCTCTTCAAGCTCCTTGAGCACAAAATGCATGGTAGGCTCAATCGGAGTGTTGAACTCGCTCAGCTCTTTGGGCCTCATTATTACGCTGGCTCCAGGAACTTTCTCCCTGACAATGCTGGCTACTTCCTCATCCTCTGTTGTCACAACCACCTTGTCCACGCCTGTCTTAACAGCTTCATGCATCACATACTCCATGATGTGCTTGTCATTTATCTTCCTTAGAGGCAGATCATCATAAATCTTAGATTTTCTCCTGACAGGTATTATCAGCAAAGTTTTTTTCTTGATGCCGTTCTTCTGCACGAACTTGTTCTTTATTTGCTTCCTGGCCTCAAGTATCTTCTTGGAGTTGGTTGTTGAGCTCTGGTCATGCTTCCTGTAATAGAACAACGGAGTGTTGACATTATAGGCTTTGAATTTTTGTATGAACCTAATCCACAGGTCATAGCCGTCCTGGCACTTAATATCTTCGCTGTAGCCTCCGAGCTTTTCCAGGGATTCCTTCCTTATCATGGTGCATGCTCCATGGGCAGGCAGGTCAAGCAGCTTCGATTCCTCACCTATTTTTTTCCTCCTGACGACCCCGTTAAGGTAGCCGTCTCCATCAACTTCATAGTAATCCGAGAAGACCATGCTAATCTCAGGATGCATGTCAAGGATGTTGTTGAATACGAGCAGGAGGTTCTCGTCAAGATAATCATCTGCATCCAGGCGCATGATGTACTCGCCCTTAGCCATGGCAAGAGCTTTGTTGCAGGTCTTGGGCATGCCCATGTTATCCTGATGTATTACCTGGACTTTTGGGTGGCTCTTGTATTTTTCCAGCACCTGCTGGGTGTTGTCTGTTGAGCCGTCATCAAATATCAGCAGTTCAAAATCCTTGTAAGTCTGGCTAAGCACGCTCTCAACAGCCTGCTCAACATACTTGGCATAATTGTAGCTTGTTATATAGACTGTGACCTTGACCATTAGCTATTGCCACCTCAATCTCACATTAACCTGGCTTTTCATCTTGGCAACATCTTTTTTCTCTACATTAGCATTTATCTTTACTAGCTCAGGATTATCATCAAGCAGCTTGCAAGCTTCTTTCAGCGAGACAATCTTGCCAGGCTTGTAAAGCCTCTTGTAGATCTGCCTGACCAGCTCCAAATCCTCAGGTGTGTCCACGCTGAGCCTGTACTGAGGCCTTCTCATTGCTTCATCAACAGGAGCCTTCTCAATCTTCCAAACATTAGGGTTCTCTGTGAAATACCATGTCATGTATTCGCTATAATTTGGGTCTTCTGCAAGGTCATGCGCTTTTTGCAGTGAAGCCACTGTTATGATTTCTCCCTTTGTTCCTTGGGGAAGCTCTGTTGTGTAAGTATAATCAGCTCCTGTCTTCAGGTGGTGCTCTATTGCGCTGTCGATGAATTCAGGTGATGTCAATGGATTGTCCCCTGTGACCCTGACTATGACGTTAGCTCCTACTTTCTTTGCACCCTCAAGGAATCGTCCCATAACATCTTCTTCGCTGCCAGCAACTGCAGGGATATTTTTCTTCTTGGCAACTTCCAGCAGCACCTTATCATCTGGATGCTTTGAAGTGCACAGAACAACATAATCTGAATTCTTGCTCTGCTTCATCCTGTCAATCAGATGATTAATCAATGTCTGGCCTTCTATCATCTGAAAGGCTTTATTGGGCAGCCTGGTTGATTTCATTCTCACAGCAATAAGGATAGCTACTTGGTGCTAGACATCGCTCAAGCATACAAGCTCGTCAGCTTTTATCTTGCGAAGAGCAGGCTTGCCTATTAGCTTCTCAGCTTCGCTAGGAAATAATCCCGGACCAGCCTCAGGAGTCCTCTTGAATGCAAGCATCTTCAGGCTAATCTTCTCTCCTTTTGCAATATCCTTTGAAGCGACAATGAACTCCTTCATCTTCAATCTGTATGCTTTTTCTTCATCTGAAAGATTGCCTATTGTCTTGCGCCCAAGAGCCTTCTTAGTCTCCCTTATCAGGCGCACCATCTTCTTAAGCTCGTCAAGGTTGAGCGCAGAATAATAATCAGTTCCTTTCTTAGCTCTATCAATTGTGATATGCTTCTCAATCATGCATGCTCCTTTGGCAACTGCGAGCAAAGGAAGGATGATGGCCATCTCTGTTTCTGCATCGCAATGGTCAGAATAGCCAACTGGCAGGTTGAATTCCTGCTTCAAGGTTTCCATAAGATTAAGGTTTGAGTCCTCAATCCTGGTTGGAAAGTTCTGGTAGCCTGCAAGGATTATTACCTGGTTGTCCTTCAGGATTTTCAAAGCCTCTTTAATCTCCCTGTATTCTGAGCCTCCGATTCCCAGCATCACTGGCTTCTTGGTCTTGGCAAGGTCATTGAGCAGGTAAACGTCTGAGATGATTGTTGAGTGAACCTTGTAGGCTTTTATGCCAATCTTCTCAGCAGTCTCAAGGCTTGGCTTGTCAAAAACATCTGCGAAAACATTAAGCCCAAGGCTTCTTGCATGGTCAGCAATCTCTTTCCATTGCTTCTTTGAGAATTCTTTTTGCTTGAAAGAAGAGAACTTGGGATGAGCCTTGATGACCAATTCTTCTGATTTGAACATCTGGAACTTGACACCATCAGCTCCTCCATCACTAGCTATCTTGATGAGTGCTTTCATGTTATCAATCGAGCCTTCATGAGCTCCTGCAATCTCAGCAAGCACAAAGGCCTTATTGCCTTCAGATACAGCTAATTCAAGCTTTTTGACCATTTATTTGTCCCCAAAATGATATTTTAATTTTTAGACGAGAGGACGGTTTGGGCTTTTATATAGTTTGTGAAAATGCGTTAAACAAACGGGATTAACAGAGAATCTTGATCGGCGCATCAAGTTTTTGTTTTCCTCTTGTATTCCTTCAAGTATCTTTTTATCAGGTATTGCACAAATATTTGTTCTTTTTGCATTGTCTGGCTTCTTTCTAGCGCAGTATAGTATGCATTCCTATTAGCATACTCGATGTTGAGCATAGGATATCCTTGGTTATTCAATGTGTGGTTCATCATTAGCCTTGATAGTCTTCCGTTTCCGTCGCTGAACGGGTGTATGCTGACAAACTTTAAGTGCATTAAAGCAGCCATGACTACAGGGTTGATTTTTCCATAAGTCTTATTGTACCATTGGAAGAATTCATAGAGCAAAATGTCTAGTTCTGCTGGCAGTGGCAGTTCTGTCTTGCTTCTGGCTATTGCTACTGCGTGTTTTCTTATCATGCCGGCGATTTCAGGGTCTGCTTCCTTGAATAGTTCCTTGTGCCAGTGTAATATTGTGGTGAGGCTTAGCTTTTTATCGTAATCGAGCATTTCGTAGAATACTCTCTTATGAGCTTCTGCTTCCTTTACGTCTCTTGTGCTTTTGTTTCTTGGAGTGATGTTTTCCTGCAGCAAGTCTGCGGTTTCCTTTAGTGTTAATGTTCCTCCTTCTATCTTGTTTGTATCGTATGTGAATTTTATCATGAAGGATTCTATATATTTCTCCTTGTATGATTCAGGGTATGTTTTGTACTCCTTGCGAAAGGTTGCTTTTATGTCATTCAGTTCTTTGCCATAAGTCTCTTCAAATAAATCGTATAGAAATTTTTCTTTCAGTTCTTCGATATTTTTTGGCAGTTCGCTACCTAGATAAAGCCTCTTGTTCTTGAAATCTTTACCAACGCGCAGAGTGTGCTCTAGGTAATAGTATTTCTTTTTTCCAGAGATTATTGTTCTTACGTTGACCATAGAATACAGTATACGTCACAAATATATAAATATTTCGCTTTTATCAGATATGTGACGTATGAATGGATTTTTCCTTTAGAATTGATTGCATATCAAGAAGTTGTCCTACTCTTGAGACCTGTGTCGTCTGCAATCCGGTCGGCGCATCATGCGCACTGTGTCTCAACCCAATTCCTCATACACTTCCTCATACTTCTTGATTATCTTCTTCCATTCGAAGTCTTTTATCTTCTTCAGGGCATTGGCTGCCAGGGCTTTGGCTTTGGGTTGGTCTCTCATGAGCAGCTTGACAGCCTGTGTGAATTCCTCGACATTGTCTTTGTCGCACAGCAACCCGCTCTCCTTGTTGTCTATCAGGTCTGGTATGCAGGGTATGTTGCTTGCCACTACTGGCAGTCCTGAAGCCATGGCTTCCATGACTACTCCTGGCAATCCTTCTCCTTCTGCTGGCAGCAGGAAGATGTCGCTGGCCTGATAGAGCTTGGGAACATCTTGCCTGAATCCCAGGAACCTGACTTTGCTTCTGAGCGCCATCTCTTCGACTTCGTCCTGATATTTCTTTCTCTCAGGACCATCGCCTACGAGCAGGAACACAACATCCCATTTTCTTAGCTCGTCTGCTATGCGTATTATCTTGTCAATGCCTTTTCTTTGGACCATTATACCGACAAACAAAACAACTGCGGTCTCTGGCTTTATGTTAAGCTTCTGCCTTATCTCCTGCCTGTGCTTTTTCTTTTCCTTGATGAACCGGGCATATTTGTCAATATCAATTCCTGTGGGTATCACCCTGATTTTATTTTTGGGTATGTCTGCTTTGAGGGCATGAGGCACTAGGCTTTCTCCGTACAACATTATGATGTCCGGAGTCTTGAAGATGAGCCAGCCGAACATCTTGTCATAGATTTTGAACAATGCATCCATTGTTTTTCCCATGCTGAAGCTGTAGCCAGGAACAGTGTCCATTGTCAGGATAAGTTTTTTCTCTTTGAAGAATAATTTCTTGGCAAGCATGATCTTCAGGCTGGTCAGATAATATGGTACCCACATGTGGATGATGTCCTTGTCCTTGATTGCCTTGTGAGTGTTGATGCAGAACATCGGGGTCACAGGCAATGGCTGCTCTGAGCCTACAAAAGGAGTGTTGACAGTTGAATAGGTGAAGACTTTAGCTTCCTCTGCCAGCTTGCTGTGGTGCAATGACTCGTCTCTCTTCCTGAAAAGCTTTTTAGGGACAAGCAAGCTAGTATCGTAGCCTTTCCGTCCTAGCTGGTTTATCAGCTCAGAGATAGGCCTTTTGAGGAGCACAGGAGGATTCACATAGCAGATGCGAGGATGTTTGCGAGGCATGGTTGTTTCCTTGTCAATTCTTTTCACTAATCACTTCTTCTTCTTCCTCTCATCCTCTTTCTTGTTGTTATTGAGGGCGATTTTTCTCACAACATCGCTGAGATTCTTTTCCATGCCTTCCAGCTTGACATAAAGCCTGAAGACCAGGTAGAAGAGCACGATGCTGCTAACATAGAGGATAAGGTCAGTTCCTCTTCCTATGCCTAATATCTGGGAGAACACAGTAGTTATGTTCGGGATGAATATGACCAGGATGACCGCAAGCCATAAAGCAACCCAGAAGAGCAGCTCATTCTTGGTGAGCTTATTATCCCTGAACCTAAGCCAAGCCCTGCTCATGGCAAAGAGTGCGAATACTGTGACTAAAACCTGAATGATCTCCATATTAATCCCCTCCGGAACCTCTAGGAGCCCTAGTGAGCACCCTGGCTTTATATTTTTTGTGAAGATGGGGATGAAATACAATAAATTCAGAAAATTCTTAGTTTAGGGTTATATTAAGGCTTTCTGTGTAATTGGTGCTTGTTGTGTTGGCTTTTGCTGTTAGTTGGTAGGTTCCTGTGCTACTGAAGTTGTGCTGTATCATGATTGACACGTTTTCGTTCGGTGTTAGTGTTGTTTGTTGGTTGCTCCAGATGGTTCCTGCTGTGTCATTGGTGCTTAAGCTCCAGGTGAAGGTCTTATTTACTGAAAATAGATTCTTTACTATGAATTCTAATATAGCATCAGTGCTGTTACTGTAAAGCTTTGAGAAATTGGTTATATTTAATTCTTTTAGATTTATACTGCCAGTCTTTGAACTGGTCCTGTTTGTTGTAAAAGCAATGAAGTCATAATTTTTCAAGTCATAAGAAGAATAATTGTTCTCAAAAGTTATTGAAATGTTTTCGTTCTCAGAAAGGTTAAATAATGATATAGCATAATAAGTGTCTTCTCCTGTATTAAAACTC
>JBGOZE010000006.1:0-29936 GCA_041479965.1 Candidatus Nanoarchaeia archaeon
AATATCTTTTAACCACAAAATATATATACCTTAAACCTAGAACTAAGGGGTATAGCTGTTATAATATCAAAAAAGAGGGAAAAGAGGCGGGTATTATGTTCTTAACAAAAATAGACACTTTATTTGACATTGTCGAACAGAAGAAAAAAGCTTTCATCGCCAGACTGTCTAAGGAGCTGGGAATACCGTCTGCGAGCGTCACCAAGATTGCCCGCTACCTTGAGCAGCTTGGACTGGTCGAGCTTGACTACAAGAACGTCAAGGGCCCCTATATCAAGTACCTCAAGAGCCCTGAGCCTGAATTCAAGCATGTGGACGAGACAGAGCTCATCAACAAGCTCAAGTTCTTCAAGAGTTTCCAGAACGTGAAGGCAGCCAACAAGCTCATCTATGACTTGTACAGGTATCTGAAGCACAGGGATGACAATGAGACCAACCAGATCTATGTGAATGTCAGGAAGTACTATCTTGAGAACTTCATGAAGAACATGGACAAGAAGATCAAGGATCCCATAACCAAGATAGACAGCTACAACATCGATGTTGAGAGCATGGTGGTCGAGGTCGAGATTGTCAAGCAGGAGCTCGAGGCTGTGCCCTTCTACATGATATCATTGCTAAGAGTCAGCGATGTCACGCGCCTGGTCATCGACAAGATAAAAGAGGATATCATCAGCAAGATAACCTTCAACGTGGTCTTCAAGACCCACGAGGAAGAATCCATGGTGAGGCAGGAGTACAAGAAGAAGATCCTGGGTGTGATGAGGGAGGTTTTTCCTGATCTTTCTGATGAGAGGATTCACATCTTCAGCGACTACATAGTGCTCACCAGCCTGGGGATGGGAGAAGTTGAATTCCTGCTCAAGGACAAGCACCTCGAAGAGATTGTCATCAACAACGCCTTTGAGCCCATCTGGGTATACCATAAGAAATACGGCTGGCTTGAGACCAATATCATAATAGACGATGAGACAGAGATAGTCCATTACTCCACCCTTGCTGGCAGGAACGTGGACAAGATGATAACCACTCTCACTCCTCTCATGGACGCCCACTTGAAGACAGGAGACAGAGTAAACGCGACCTTGCTGCCCATAAGCACCAACGGCAACACCATCACTATCAGGAAATTCGCAGAATCTCCCTGGTCCATCACTGACTTCATACAGACAGGCACCATAGACTATTACAGCACTGCCATGGTATGGACTGCCATCCAATACGAGCTCTCAATGCTTATCGTCGGAGGAACTGGTTCTGGTAAGACCTCTACGCTGAACGTATTCAGCATTTTCATCCCTCCGAACCAGAGAATCATCAGCATTGAGGACACACGTGAGCTCAAGCTTCCAAGGACATTGCATTGGGTCCCCATGGAGACCAGGCTTCCCAACCCAGAAGGCAAGGGAGAGATCTCCATGCTAGACCTAATAGTCAACTCCTTGAGGATGAGGCCTGACAGGATTATTGTGGGGGAGATAAGAAGAAAAAAGGAGGCAGAGGTGCTCTTCGAGGCCATGCATACGGGCCACTCAGTGTATGCAACGCTGCACGCCAACACTGTGAACGAGGCCATCATCAGGCTGACCACAGAGCCCTTAGGCATAGCCAAGTCCTTGCTGGCAGCTGTAGACCTTATATTTGTCCAGAACAGGAACAGAAGGACCAACACCAGAAGAACCTTCCAGATAGCAGAGGTGCTTGAGAACGGAGACTACAACCTCTTATTCAACTACAATTTCAAGACTGACAAGCTCATGAAAATCAAGGACCCTTATATGTTCTACAGGACCATTGAGCTTTTCGCAGGACTGAGCAAGGACGAGGTCGACAAGGAGATTAACGACAAGATTAAAATCCTGAAATACCTTACTGAGCACAACATAACCAACAACGAAGAGATCGCCCTGATGATAAGCTACTACTACATCAACAAGGACTATCTGATGAAAAAGCTATTTGGTGATAAGAATTCCGACAAACCTTGAATCACAGGAAGAATACGTCAATAAGCTATTCCCTAACCTGAGGGATAACCTTAAGATGGCGCAGATGAACCCTGACGTGTCCGCATTCGTCACTAAAGCTGTGATACTATCAGTAATCTTCGCCTTGAACTTCTCAGTAATAGCCTTCTTAGTACTGCTGAAATACGACCTGGGGCTCTTCGTGATACCTGTGTTCTTTTTTTTCTTGATAATATTTTTTTTCGTATGCATAAGCTTGCCCAAGATCAACATCGCCAAGGTCAGGCAGGACATTGAAAGCGACATCTTCGTTCCCAGCAGGATGCTCCTGACTCTTCTTGAGACAGGCAATTCGCTCATCACTGCGCTCGAGAGCGTGTCCTACACCAAAGCCAAGTCAAGCAAGTATTTCGGCAAGATAGCCTCTGAGATCTACCTTGGAAAGAACATAGACCAAGCCATAGAGGACGCCATCAAGTACACCCCGAGCGACAGCTTCAGGATGGTCATGGAGCCAATCAAGAAGTCATTGAAGACAGGCACTGACATCCAGAAGAACCTACTGGCAACCCTGCAGGAGCTGTCTGATGAAAAGATTGTCGAGATAGAGCAATACGAGAAAAAACTTAACCCTCTCTCCATGTTCTACATGATCTTCGGTACCATACTGCCTGCAATAGGCGTTGTTGGCCTAGTGCTCATACTATCTGTCCTTGGCATCAAGGTGGAATTCTTCCCGAGCCTATTCATCCTGCTCATCCTCATACTGCTTTTGCAGCTATTTTTCGTCAGGATATTCAGAATCACAAGGCCGTTGGTGAAACTATGAAAGAGGCTTCCGCCCCAAAACCCGCTGCTCACCCTAAGGGCAAGATAAGGTACCTGATAGAAGGACTTGGCGACAGCATCATACCCAAGAAGCACAGGAAAGGAATCATCAAATACCTTGAGAGGGCCAGCATCACAGATGTCCCATATTTCCAGTACGGCATAGCAACCCTCGTAATATTTCTTCTGGCAATCATAGCTGACATCCTGTTCTTGACAACAAAGACATTTTCCAATGCCCACATCATCCTGCTAATAATAATATCTTTTGTCATCATCCCATTAATCTTCATCATCCTGGCACTCTTCCTAATCTTTTTCTACAAGCTCTACCTTGAGGCTAAGGTTTACTTGAAGATCAGGAATATGGAAGAAGTGTTTCCTGAATTCCTCTCAGAGCTGGGGCTCAACCTGAAATCAGGCCAAAACCTGGATGAGGCTTTGCAGAATTCCACAGAAAAAGAGTTCGGCTACCTATCAGAGGAGATCCAGAGAATTTGCAAGAAGATAAGGCTTGGCGTGGAAGTTGAGGCTGCCATAAGAGAGTTCACAAACAGTTTTGACTCAGAGATAATAGAGGAGACTTTTGACCTAATCCTTACCAGCTGGAAAAAAGGAAGCAGCACATCCCAGCTAGTTGACAGGGTTTATGACAACATGCAAGTCATGAGGTATTTGAAGAGGAAAGTCATCGCCAGCGTCACCAGCTACAGGATATTCCTCTCAGTGGTGACCATCATCATCGCCCCTGCCATGTTTGCTCTCTCATACCATCTCATCAGCCTTATCAAGTCAATAACAGGCCAGATATCAGAGGTCTCAAGCAGCGTAGTATTTCCAATAGCAATCAATGCTGTGAGGGTCAATGAAACCCATTTCATATGGTTCTCCGCGATTGCACTGGTGCTGATGTCTGCATGCACTGCCATGATCATCTCAATAATAAAGACCGGCACTATCAAGGAAGGCTACAAGCAGGTGGCGCTCTTCGCAGCAGGCTCAATCATCGCTTACAGGATTTTCATGTACGCATTCCAATACTTCTTTTCCATGTTCAATGTCTAAAAAGAAGCTCTTGGCGGGGGCCATAACCATTTATGAAAAACTATTTACAGCGAGGTTAAGAAAAGCTAAAAATGCCTAACTCAGATCTTATCGGGATAAAAGGGAGCGGAGCCTATTTTCCTCGGCAGATAGTCGAAGTAAAGGATTTAGCCCAAAAATATCACCTTAATTATCACACTCTCCTAGAGGACCACGGCATCAAGCAAATCCATGTCGCAAATCCCCAGGAAAATGAGCTTTTCATGGCAACCAAGGCAGTGGAAGAAGCTCTTAAGGATGCCCAACTCAAGCCAGAGAACATTGATATAATAATATTCTGCAAAGGCATAACAAGGCAGAAGACAGCAAGGCCAATAGCCTCCCAGATAATAGAGGACATAAAGGCAACCAACGCCTATGGCTTTGACATCGAAGGAGGATTAATAGGTGGATTGATAGGCATCCAAGTAGCCAATGACATTATCAAGAACAATTATAGCATCAACAACGCCATCATAGTGGCTGCCCAGGAGTTCGATGAGATATACCTGTTCGGAGGCGAAGTCTCAAGGATCAAGAACATGATATTTGGTGACGGGGCAGCTGCAGTGGTGCTCAGCAAGGATGCTGTGAACAACAAGATACTGTCCTCTGAATTCGTCATAGACCATTACACTAATTTCATAGATGACATGCTCATGGAGAGCGTGAGCAAGGAGTCTGCGCTGAAAAAAGTGCTCCAGAAGTTCAATGTGACAGCTGTGGTGAAGAGAGTCAAAGAAAACAAGACCCTATCCAAGCTCACAGAGAGATGGGTGGAGAACTCGTTCAAGGTGATCGAGGCTTGCATGCGCAAGATCAACCTGGATGTCACAGACATCAACCACTTCATCAAGACCCAACTCTCACTGAAGGAAACTGAGCTCCTGTGCAAGAAGCTCAACATAGAGAAGGTCAGGATATACAACACTTCGCCAGAGAAAGGACACCTGGGCAATGCAGACATATTATATAATCTGCACTCCATGCTCAAGAACACCACTCTAAAGAACCTAGACATAATAGCCCTGGTGACTGCCAACTATGACTGCAGCTCAGGAGCCATAGTGCTCCGAAGGTAGAGAGGAGGGAAAAAAGCTTTCTTCAGGCCTGATTATCGAAACTTTTAAATAGCCTTACTATCAAATATTAGATTATTAAATTATATATAAATAAAAAGGAGAGAGGTGCGTGAAAAATGGTGAATAAAAGAGCACAACTATCTATAGAGACCATGATCATTTACGGTCTAGTGATCCTGGTGGCTTTGTCCGTAATAGGCGGGCTATTGTATTTCAACGTCATAGACCTGGGAAGCTACCTTCCAGACAAATGCGACCTTGGAGGAAGCGGAGACCTCAAGTGCGAAGAGATGAAGTTCACGACAACAGGTCTTGAGCTGGGAGTAAGGAATATTGGACAGAAGCCGATTGAATATTTGAATGTTAGCGTCACAGACCAGTCCGGCATACATTTCTCTGGTGAAAAAGGAGCGTTCGCTGAAGTGCAAGGCAGTGATTTGGTTTGGAATGAAATTGATGGGACAGTAAATGCCAAGTCTTTAGCACCAGGAGAGATTGGCCGAGTCGTAATTGACACCGGTGGAGCACTGTCAGGAAAGTTATTAAGAGGCACTCTGAAGACCAACTACAGATACAGTGGCGGCGCCATTAACCAGGGAGCAATAGGTTCCATTAGGATCAAAGCATCTTAAAAACTTTTTAATTATATTATTTTTTATTTTCACTTTTTCGTTTTATGAGGGTGGTGGAGCAAAAAAAGAGGTATGAGAGGTAGTTATACATGTCAGGCAGAGCCCAGATATCCATAGAATACCTAATCCTGACTGGCTTTATACTATTAATAGTGGTTGTGCCTTCTGTCATCTTTCTTAGTTCCATGGCTAACACCAGCGTCTCTGGCACCTTGAGCAACCAGCGCATAAATGACCTAGGCAACGGTCTTGTGGATAATGCAAAGCAGATGTATTTTCTAGGGCTTTACTCAAAGAAGATTGTTGAGTATGAAGTTCCTCAGAATGTTGAGAGCATCTTCATAGTAGAGATGACCAAGGACAGCGAGAAATACTATTATGTAGGCATTATCATCAATAACAAGAAGGAATTGGTCAAGGCATTCTTCCCTTCGAGCGTGCCTTTGATGTCCGTGCCAGAGCCTACTGACCAGAATAGATTCTATGTCAGGACTGAGGACCTATCATCATATATCACTGAATGCGCGTCCCCGACCATCTGCAAATTTTATAACTTCGTAAAGCCGGTGACATTGCCAGGCAAGAAGAAGTTCAAGATCGAAACTCAATATGATGTGAGTGGTGCGGCTGGCAATCAGGTAAAGGTCAATATTGTACCAATCATCTTGAGTTAGAATGAAAAAAGCACAAATCTCTTTTGAATTCATGGTATTATTCGCCATACTTCTCTTTATCTTCATCTCCATAGCTTATCTCTTCCCTGGAAGCATGGAAAGGTCTTCTTCAACCAATCGGATAGCTGATAACTTGGCAAGGGACATCAAGGTTAGGGCTATAACTGCCTCTCTCTCAGAAACTGATTTTGAATCAGAGATGATACTGCCTGACCACATAAACGATGTGCACATAACAGTCGAGATATATGCTGCAGGCGACAATCTGGTGGTCGTCAAGGACAAGGATACAGGAAGGACTCTTGCAAGAGCATTCCTGCCGAAGATTGACGAGCTGACAGGCAACATGGATGACATGAAGCTCACCATAAGGAAGATAGATGATACTCTATCAATAGAAAGGATGCCGGTGGTATAGGGCTCATACATAAACTAAGGTAAAATGCGATGAAAGTGAACAATATGCAGAAAAAAGCCCAGATAATAACCTTTGACTTCAGCACCAGCCTGATAGTGTTCCTGATATTCATGGCCCTGTTCATAGGACTATTCCTTCTAGGCCAGAGCGAAGAGAAAAAGCATGAGTTCGAGCTTGAATACATGTTCAGCAACTTTGAGAACAACCTGCAATATGACCTTGTTGCTGGAAGGGATTTCTTCAGGGATTACAGAATCAATAGTGGCAAGCTGGATGCCTTCGCATCTTCAGTCACCAACATCGATGATTATGTTGTTGGGAACATAAGCAGTGCCCATGGCATAGGCCTTAGCAGTGACGTGTATGATGTGTGCATGTACTTCATAGACAATGATGGAACTAGAATTGATATGAATGGAAAAGAAGCAGTTGGAGAGCTCCAAGGAGGGCTCACCTGTGATGCAGAAATAATAGCTAACCGTAATCCTTGTGACGGATACAAGCAAGCGTTGTCACTTTTCAAGCCAGTGCTCTTTGATGAAGGAAACCCTGAGGATAACAGGATTGTGCAGATGAACCTGGTGGTGTGCAAAATATGAGAAGGATGAATAAGAAAGCATTTGTGTTCACCCTGGACATGATGATTGCGATAATAGTGCTGATAATAGGAATAGTCATCATGTTCTACAAGTTCACCTCTGGACTCAAGACCATCTATTTCACAGAGCAACTATCAGAAGACATGATAGGAGTGCTGTCCTACACCAACATCAAAGACCTGTGCATAAATCCCGGGGAATCATCTGGCTGCGACTGCCCTAATTACAGGAATCTCACCCAGATTGTTTGCAGCGGCAACCTCAGGGACATGGATGCTAACCTGTTGTCTATGACAAGCGAAGTCCTTGAGAGAGGACTGGTGGACGGCAATGTGACCAAGAACATGATCCACGAGATATTTGTCACAAAACAAGTCATTGATGAGAGGAGATTTGGCTTTGCCATACTCTACCTAACCAGGTCAGCGACAATACCGTTGGAATTGTACAACACAGAATGCTACAATGACCCGGCCATGTGCTAGGATGAATCAATTTTAAAATGAAATTCAAATGCTGAAAAAAGAAAAAAATGGAAACAACAACGCCCGCAACAAACCCTGAGCAAGTAATTAGCCCTGCACCAGACAACAAGCCAGGAGAGCCCAAGCATATAAACCTGAAATGGCTGATAATAGTCTTCCTGATATTCTTCACCATACTTGTGGCTTTCCTCTTGATACTTCACTTCGAGAAGCAAAAGGAAGGGGCAGAGCTACCTAAAGCTCCAGTAACTACTCCAGAAAGCCAAGAAGGAAGCGGAACCACTGCGACTCAGACGCCAACAACACCAGAGGCGCCAACAAGCGGTCAGAGTGCAACAGACGACAGCTATATCGAGCAGGTAAAGATGGACATAATCACCGGAAAGAGGGAGGATGTGCCGCTTGAGCTAGCTGAACAAGGAAAAGACAAGGAGTTGATAGTAGCAGAATACCTGTACAATTGCTACTTGACCTCGGACCCTGAACAAGGGACAACCTGCTATGACCTTTACTATCTGAACCATGATGCAGATTACAAGCAGCAGAAAGAGAATTGTGAGAAGCTCAGCGCAGCTGAAATGACAGCTTGCCTTGACAAGCTTTACTATGATTTAAGCTACTCCAAAGGATATGACTTTTGTCGCTCAATCAAGGATGACTCGCTTAGGGAAGAATGCTTGATAACTGTAAAATGAAGATGACTGAAAATAATGGACACAAACAATAATATCATCATCACAAAAAATGTAAGGAAAGCATTAATCTTATTCATGCTGTCCACAATTTTCTTATCATTTATGCATGAGTTGGCCAGCGCTCAAGTTACAGTATTCAACGACAGTACAAGCAGCATAAGCATTAGCTTCCCGCAGGAATTCCTGACCGAAAGATTCTTTGTCAGGGTGCCTAATGGTACAGTGAGTGAAGCAAGGATGAATATACGGGGCTTTGACATGCTGGGACAAAAGGGCCTTCCAAGGGATGTTATTCTGGTGACAGACACTTCTGGAAGCATGGATGATAACTGCGGGGCAGATGGAAGGGCACAGACAGGTGAAACTCCTTGCAAGATAAATAATGTAAAAAGCGCGGACATACACTTCCTGAACAATGTTGACATGAACTATATCCATGTCGGACTAGTTCACTACCAAAGCTCTGCATATTTAGATAATATTCTATCTACAGACAGGACTATACTTATCAATAGAATAAACACATATGCTGCTACTGGCTCGACAAACATAGGCAACGCATTGCAGCGCGCCATGAGCGAGCTTTCCAGCGTGCGTGCACAAAGGCCTGGGACTCAGAAATACATTCTTCTCATGACTGATGGGTGGGCTAATTGCCTCCAAAGCGGTGCATGCTACGACGATGAAGAACATAATGCTCTAGCAGAGGATTGGGCAATAAATCTTGCATACCAAGCTGCTGCAAATAATATCATAATCTACGCAATTTCATTTGGAGAGTGCGGCGAAACCTATATTCCAAGAACCCAGATTAACGCTCATTGCACATTCATGGATGAACTCGCTGCAATAACCGGCGGAATAAGCTATAATGCACCTCAATATGACCCTGCAGCTCTACTAGACATATACGATGAGATTGCCGAACAGATAAGCACACAGGACTTTCCGACTCCAACCATCAATTCCACAGCACCAGTAAGGCAGCTCGGCTGGAGATACCCGACAACTTACTCCGGCAATGCCCTCTGGAACGGCGCTAGCTGCGGCATTGGCTCAGCAACATGCTCTGACTTCAGGACTCTTGTCCAGGATAATCTCGCTCAGTGCGCAGCCTATCCTTGCGACATCAGGTTTTCAGTTTATTCAACAACAGTAGGCATACTAACTCTTTCAGACTTGTTCATAGAGATTAATGAGCCTCCTGCAGGCAACTATCCTCCTATTGGCAGTTGTCGCTCTGAAACCATGACCTGCGGCCAGACTCAGCGCGTGGTTGATATTGATGATGGCACCATGGTCACTGATCCTAATGATGCTCTGAACACCTTGACCTGGATTTATAATCCTTACTTGTCATTTGAATCACAGGGCGGTTCCTACTTTAGCCTTAATCCTAACTTCAACACCACAAGGGAATTGGTCTTTACAGTAGATGCGAGCTATATAGACAGGACTTTTTGGAGGACTTTCTTCTTCAATGTTTCAGACCCGTGGAATGCTATAAACCAATCATGCATCAATGTCAGCTATGAGGGATGTGCAGTAAGTATTTGTGGTAATGAAATTGTAGAGCCAGGAGAGACCTGCGATGATGGATGCATGCAAGGACTGCCTAACATCTGCGAGCCAGCTGATAACGGAGACGGATGCAGCAGAACATGCCAAACAGAAGTAGTACCGCCAGGATGCGGAAACGCGGTCCTAGAGAACGGAGAAACATGCGATGACGGCTGCATGAGAGGAGTTCCATTTGTATGCGAACCAGAAGACAACGGGGACGGATGCAGCAGAACATGCCAAACAGAAGGAGTTCCTAGATGCGGAAACGCGGTCTTAGAGAACGGAGAAACATGCGACGATGGTTGCGGCGAAGGAATACCAGGAATATGCGAACCTGCAGACAATGGAGATGGATGCAGCAGCACATGCCAGTTAGAAGTGGCTCCTGGCTGCGGCAACGGAGAAAGGGAATCAGGAGAGACGTGTGATGATGGATGCATGCAAGGACTGCCTAACATCTGCGAGCCAGTTGATAATGGAGATGGCTGCAGCGCAACATGCACCCTTGAAATCCCTGCTTTCTGCGGAAACGGAATAGAGGACTCAGGAGAGCAATGCGACGACGGATGCATGCAAGGAATACCTCATGTTTGTGAGCCTGTAGACAATGAAGACGGTTGCAATGCCACTTGCGAACGGGAAATAACACCTGTGATTACATTGGTTAACATGACAGTATCATTTGACTATTCCGCGTTTCCGGGCTATAATTACTCTCTTCGAAGAATGCTATCGCCTTATGCCGATCTGCCTGCAGCTGTTGATGATATACAATTCCAGATTACACCAGCCATCATGAATTTCTCAATCATTGACCCAGACTCAATGGCCAACATAACTATTGCTCCCAATAATTGGTTCAGTCCCACATCAGAAATAGTAAGGGTAACAGCCACATACCCTGGCTACACAGACACAGCATACTTAACAATAATATACACTGGAGGTGCTCCTCCAACAATAGACTTGATTGATTCGACAATCTCATTTGACTACTCAGCCTATCCCAGACATAACTATTCTCTGAGAAACATGCTTAATCCATACGCTATATTGCCCGGCGATATTTCGGATCTGCAATTCCAGATAGAGCCAGTAACGCTCATAAATTTCACGCTCAACGGACCAAACTCATTAGCCAACATCACTGTAGCGCCCAAAAACTGGCTCAATCCAACTTCAGAAATAGTCAGGGTGACTGCAAGCTTTGGAAGCTATTCAGACACAGCATACTTGAACATAACCTATACTGGAGGAGCGACGCCAACAGTAGACTTGACTGATACGACTATCTCATTTGGTTATTCAGCTTATCCAGGATACAACTATTCTCTGAGAAACATGCTTAACCCATCTGCCTTACTGCCAGGCAATGTTGCTGACCTGCAATTCCAGATAGAGCCAGTAACGCTCATAAATTTCACGCTCAACGGGCCAGACTCATTAGCAAACATCACTGTATGGCCCAATAACTGGTTCCATCCAACTTCAGAAGTAGTCGGAGTGACTGCAACCTATCCAGGCTATTCTGACACAGCATATCTGACTATCATATACACTGCAGCTGGCGCTCCAGAAGGCTCAATAACCTGCAGGTCAGACTTGCTCAGATATATGCTTCATACCGACGAGCCTTATACCATTGACTTAGACGAGATATTCAGATTCACAGGAGACCCGGGCACAGTGAATAACGTAATAGTAACAGGTTCAACATCTAATCTCGTAATCACTCCTGCACCTGCAGGCACTCCTGATAGGATTGATGTCACTGCAACTGATTCCCTGTTCCGCCCAATCAGCATAAGAGTCAGAACGAATCTCATGAACTCTGATGAGTGTGATATTCATTTCCTGAACCTTAACATGAAGTGCGACAAGCCTGCGTGCGCAAGCTGCGACAGTTATTTATGCTTACTTGGCGCTGGCTGCCTCGAGAGGAGCATCTGGGTGCTTGACCCTTTCACTTCTTTCAGGCCTTCAAGTGATCTTCCATTCACAGGCCTTAACTATGAGGTGACTGATTTCGAGACTTGGGATGGGTTCGGAGTTGACCCTACATCAGGGGATGAATCAACCACTTTCCTTATCAGCGACACCACAGGCACGATTCCGCATGGCACTCAGAGCGCAGCCATCATCAGGATGAGCTTTGCAGAGATGGGCTATGCCAACGCCCAGAGTAGGATGTGCATAGGCCTCACCAGGTATCACCAGGACATCGGAGAGATAACCTATGACCCAGACACTTCTCTACTCATAACTGGCTCAAGAGCAGTCATGGGCTTCTATGAGATGGGAGGATATGTTTTCAGCAAAGGGCCTTATATCTTCATAGCCAAGGTATGGCTGAGAGAATGAATATTAGACGAGGATTATGATAAAAATGAAAAAGATTAACAAGAAAGGAATCTTCTATTCTCTTTCAGTAATAGTTTTCCTATTATTCCTTATTCTTGTTTTCATCAATAAGTCAGAGATCCAGAAGAAAGAAGAACAATTCCATATTGAGAGGGCGCAGATAATTGTCATGGACCACTTTGTCAGGGATTTTGACAGGTATTATGTAGAAGTCATAATCCATAATGCAGCCAGGACTGCTATGATCAGCATCACCAGGTTCGCTCCTTTCACATATGACAATCTGGTGGATTTGATGGAAGACGGAACAGGAGGAGGAGCCACCATGAATCCTCTCTTCTCAACTAGCCAGAACTTCGCACAAGCCCTGGGCACCTTGACTTTCATGCTTGACAACAATGAATTATCATATAGGGTTGCTAGTGTCGAGCAGCTCAATGAAACAACTATCAAGCTGAATTTCCTGGTTGATTATTCCTTCGAGTCTTTCAATACTAATTGGTCAAAGAAGGACAAGCCTGTTAACATAACCATGTCTGCCTACGGGCTATGGCATCCTGACCATGATGCTCTTATTGACAGCAGCTGGGTGCCGGATAATGCTGCTGGTTGCTATATAAACGATATAATCAGCAACCCAGCATCAGTATGCGCAGGTAAGAATATCATGCCCCCTCCGCCAGTCATACCAGTGCCTACACCTTGAATTGATGAAATTCTCTTCTAGAAATTTAGAATTAAATTCGGGATTATAATCCGAACGTCTTCTCGAATTCTTTCATCTGGTTGAATTGCTGTATGAGCGCAAACCCTTTCTGGGTCAGGGCAAGCATCTTCTTCTCATTCTTAATCTCTTCCTCAATAAGGCTCTTGGCCATGAGCTCATCAAGGTATTGCTTCATCTGGGTGTGAGAAAGGTTGGCCTTGTACATCAGATGAGTGGGCTTGATCCTGCCGCCCTTAT
The DNA here is from genome assembly GCA_041479965.1 of Candidatus Nanoarchaeia archaeon. GTDB lineage: Archaea > Nanobdellota > Nanobdellia > Woesearchaeales > SM23-78 > SM23-78. The sequence goes on from JBGOZE010000006.1 coordinate 13,352, forward strand.
TGCTAATCGTAAGGAGCATATCATACACGATGTCGAGTCTACTGCGTTTTCTTTGCATTCCTAAGCACCATTACAAATGTGTAGAGAAGGAAGAGATAGCCAATCAGCTGGATGAGCTCTGCTATTGCATAGAGTGTCTGGCTTGAATAGGTGAAGATGAACACCAGCTGGCTTAATGTGATGATGCCGAAGCTCAGGCTTAGGAAGAAAGTGTTCCTGTAGCCCTTGGCCCTGTAGATGATGAAGTACCTCCTTGTCATGGCAACCAAGAACAAGAGCCCTGTGACATAGAGCAGGTGATAGTTGAATCTCGCGAAATAAGTAGAGATGACTATCAAGTAGGCGATGATCACGTAGTCTGTTGTCAATATCTCCTTTGATGTCAAAGCATAGAGAATATAGAATCCGAAGAGAGTCATGCTGGCGTATATCAGGAAGCCGAGTGCTGGAAGCAAAGAATAGTTAGGTATTATGTTGGGTATTATGAGCCCGCTAAGATAGTTGGATAGCCCTACTTGATGGTGTGATAATATGTTGGTGAGTGTCTTGACAAAGAACGAGCCTCCCAGGAGCACAAAGGCTGCTGAGAACAGCAGGTGCCTGTAATTCTTCTTGTCCAAAAGGAAATTCCTGAATGAAAAAATTCCTATTAGCAAGACAACGAGTCCGCTGAGGACATCAATAGCAATATCTTTACCATAGAACCACGGAGGACTGTAGACAAAATCCAGCCAGTATACCATAAAGTAGTGAAAGGGCTGAAACTATTTAAAAAGCTTGTGATATTATAATCAAGAAAAACCCTTCACAGGGTATTTATAAGGGGGATGCGGTGTATGTATTGAAAGCATCAACTTTATGTTGAAGATTTCAGAAACTCGCTTCTAGCGAATTTCTGGATGAACAACCTCTAAAGGTTGTTAATTTCACCTCAGAAGCCTAGATGGTTGAGGCGGCATGGAACACCTCCGTGGTTTGAATCAACAACTCAAGGTTGTTGGTGCAAAAAAACTCTAAAGTTTTTTTGCAATCATCGTGCAAGCAAAAAGCAACAAAACAAAACCTTCACCCTAATAACCCAAAAAACCCTAATTTGAACGACGAATTCTCAACCCATGCCCCTCATTATCAGGCTCGTCATGAACTTGTAGGCTAGCACTAGAGCAAAGATATACACAAATATTGTTCTCACACCCAACATTATAAGGATGAAATAAATTCCTGCCATCATGTCAAGGTAGCTTAAGAAGCTTTTTCTGAAAAGCAATCCCTTGCCTATAAGATAGGCTGCGCCCATTATCGCAATCCTCCACTCATGCAACAAGCCGAAATGCGTTGCCAGCATCAGGGCTGCTATGACCGCGTCTATCAATCCCAGAAACAGAAACATGAACATTCTTGACCCTCAATAATCACCTGTGATACTAGCTGATTCAAATCCAGAGAATCCTGAGACATTTAAAAATCAATCTAAAAATCAATCCCTTTCCTTGCAAGCACGCCCTGATTATAGGGGTGCTTCTTCAGGGTCAGCTCTGTAACATAGTCAGCGAGCTCAATTATTTTCTCAGGGATGCCTCTGCCAGTCAACACCAGCTCGGTCTTCTTAGGCTTGGATTTGATTAGGCTTACAAGCGCATCAGGAGTCATCAAAGCATAGCTCATCGCAGGCCCTATCTCATCCAGTATAAAGATATCATATTTGTCTTTTCTTGCGAGCTTAAAAGCTTTCTCAACAAAATCCTGGCATCCCCTGGCTTTTTCTTCCAGTGCTTTCTCAGAATATTTCTTGAAATAAGGATGGGTCAGGGAATATTGGATGCATTTCACTCCTAGCTTCTTCAATGATTTGATCTCAGAAGGCTCTTCCTTGAAGAGCTGCGCCAGAAGCACTGAAAGCCCTGCTCCTCTTGCCCGAGTAGCAAGTCCTATTGCTGCTGATGTCTTTCCCTGGCCTTCGCCCAGGTAAACGTGAATTAGCCCTAGCTCGCTCATATTTTAGCTCACTCTCATGACTTTCCTGCTTTCTTTTCTCATTTCTTTCTTTTCATGCGCACTCGCTGTAGCCGCAGTTAGCTGCGCACTTGATGCATCCTTCAGTTCTTATCAATGGTCCTCCGCACATAGGGCATGCGCCTGTCAGCCTCACTTCTTCTGAGCCAGAAGAGTCTCCTTCGTTGGCTTTCTCAGCCGGCTCTGTGTAGTTACTGAGCTCAACCTGCTGCGGAGGAGTTGGCATTCTCACGCCCAGCTCTTGCATGTGCTGCTCAATGGCTTTTCCCAGGGCATCTGCGCATGATAGCACTCTTGCAGGCCCAAAGCCAAATGGCCTGTGGCAACTGATTCCTTTTAATTCCATGATTATCTCTTTCGGTTGTATGCCTGATCTCAAGGCAAGAGAGGTCAGCCTGCCAATGGCTTCTGCCTGGCTATCTGCGCATCCACCTGCCTTTCCTATCTGGTTGAACACCTCGAATAAGTCTCCTTTCTCGTCCTGGTTGATGGTGACATAAAGGTTGCCGCAGCCTGTCTTGACTTTTCTTGTCGCCCCAAAGGTCACTGTAGGCCTCTTTTTCTTGACACGCACTTCTTTTTTCTCAGCTTCCTTGCTCTCCTCTTTCTTGCTCATGATATTAAGCACTTGCTCCTGCCTACTTCCATCCCTATACACAGTCACTCCTTTGCAACCGAGCTCAAATGCCATTTCATACACCTTGACTATGTCATCTTCTGTCGCGCTGTTGGGGAAATTTACTGTCTTGCTAACTGCGTTGTCAGTGTATTTCTGGAAAGATGATTGCATCCTAATGTGGTATTCTGGGCTTATGTCATGGGATGTGACAAAAATCTTCCTGGTGTCAAGGGGAATCTCGTCAATGTCATGCACAGTTCCTTTAAGGCACACCTTATCCATGAGCTCCTTGGAGTGGAGCTTTAGCTCTTTGAGCTTCTTCTCAAAGAAAGGGTTAAGCTCGACGAGCTCATCTCCTTTCTGCAGGATGTTCTTTCTCTTGAAGGCTATTGCGAACAATGGCTCTATGCCGCCCGATGCATTGGCTATTATGCTGATGCTTCCTGTAGGCGCGATTGTTGTTGTGGTCGCGTTCCTGAGCATCAAATCCCTACCTTTGAAATTCTTTGAGCCCTTGTCAAAGATGCTGTCCTTGAAATTAGGGAACACTCCTCTGACCTTAGCCAGCTCAACAGATGCTTTCTTGCTCTCATCATCAATGAACTTCATGAGCTTCTCTGCGAACTTGATGGCTTTTTCAGAGTTATAGGGAATTCCGAGCTTGAGGAGCAAGTCTGCAAAGCCCATCACTCCCAGTCCTATCTTCCTGTTGGCAAGGGTCATGCTCTCTATCTGCTTGAGAGGGTAATTGTTCATGTCAATCACGTTATCAAGGAAATGGACTGAGGAATGAATTGTATCAACGAGGCGCTCATAGTCCATCTCTCCTTTCTTGACAAAATTAGCCAGGTTTATTGAGCCTAGGTTGCATGATTCATAAGGTAGTAGAGGCTGCTCGCCGCAGTTATGAGTCACTATGCCGTTCGCTATGAAAGAATGAGTTATAGGCTCGACCAAGTCATAGACTTCTTTTTCTCCGCAAGGCTCTATTGATGCTATCCTGTCTGTGAAATTAGTTGCATAAAAGTTTATTCTCCTAAGGCAGTTTAGCTTTTCCTCATGCTTGTTGCATAAGAAACCTATTTTTTTCAGGAATACTGGAATCATGTCCCTGCTTATCTGGAGCTCAAACAGGATGCCGTCAGATTCATAAAGTCTTAGCTCGCCTCGCACAGTCTTGTACCTGAAAGTCATCCTCCGATTCCTATGCCGCTCATAAATCCTTGATTTTATTCCCAGGTTAAGCAATAGCAATTGCACACCTTTCAACAGCTTCTCAGACTTAGATGTTAAGCGGATATAATTCGTGTTCTTAATGTTGTTAGTTGCTATCGTGCCATCTGCTGTGAATAGTGCCTGTAGGAATCCAGTTACAGTTTTTTGTGGCGCGCTGAAAAGTGAATGGGGCACTTCCTTGCTTCCTGCCTTAACGCTTTTCACTCCTAGCTCCTTGAAGAATTCCACGAATGGCTTTGAATGATAAGAAAGGTGCATGACCTTGTTATCCCTCAACACTCCCTTGATTTCTTTGCCATAAAGCTTATTTATTCTCGGCTTGAGATATTCAAAAATTTCTTGGTCGCCCTGACTAAAAACAAATCCTGCCCTGCAGTTCTTTCCTTCCCTTAGCCAGCCGTCACCGACAAGCCAGCCCATTATCTGGCCTAAACCCTTAGACCATTTTGCTGTGTAAGCTGATTTTACTGGGAGCATGGTATCTGGGTTGAACCTGCCTGCTCCTGAGCATATGAGCACAGAATCGCTTATAGAAAGCTCTCCAAGCTGTTTCCATCCAGTGGTTGTAAGGAATTTATGGTCTTTTGTAGCAGTGATTTCGTAGCCTGATGCTGTTATTAACTTAAAAGTCTCCTTGACTCCTGTCTTGAGAACTTTTCTTATGTTGCACAAGGAAATTCCTTTTTGGAGCAGCAAGGAATTCGAGCTAGGGCTCACAACAGCAACTCTGTTATCTGTGGCTATATTAACTCCTGCATAATCATTAATGAGCTCTTCAATCCTGACGAGCCCTTTGTCTGTAAAGACCATGATATCCCCAGTCACGCAGGGATTGGTGCTCTCTATCTCGCCTATTGCTGGCGTCGGGTTGTACTCGTTTATTTTGTCGATGAACACAATGCCCGGCTCTCCATTGTTCCATGCCATCTTGACCATCAGGTCAAACACCTTTTTTGCGCTCAAGAGCACAGCGCTGTCCCTTACCACTCCTATCTCATCGCTTGTATGCACATCAATTACTTTTTTGTTGTCAGAACTGAGCCTCAATGATGCGGCATCTTTGTGAGTCTGGTGCTGGATTGATTCCAGCTGCTCCATTGTATAGTGCATCTTATTGTTAGGATTTATTAGGTTGTAATGCTGGTTCTTGTGCAATGCCTGCATGAACTTGTCAGTCATGGCAACTGAAAGGTTGAAATTGGTTATGGCTGCGTTATCCTGCTTGGCATAGATGAAGTTGATGATGTCAGGGTGGTCTACTCTAAGGATTCCCATGTTGGCTCCGCGCCTCGTGCCTCCCTGCTTGACTTCTTCTGTTGTGCTGTTGTACATCCTTATGAAAGAGACAGGCCCTGGAGATGTGCCATTTGTCGTCTTTATCCTAGCGCCATTTGGCCTGAGCCTTGAGAAGCTGAACCCAGTTCCTCCTCCTGACTTGTGCACCATGACTGTATCGTATAAGGTCTGCATGATGCTTCCCATTTCATCTTCTATTGGAAGCACAAAGCAGGCTGAGAGCTGCTGCAGAGCCCTGCCAGCATTCATCAAGGTCGGTGAATTAGGTATGAAGTCAAGGCTTGCCATCATATCATAGAACTCTGATGACGTCTTCTTGATGTTGGCTTTCTCATCATAGCTCTTGTCAGCCAGGCTGATGTTGATGGCCACTCTTGCGAACAATTCCTCTGGGGTCTCATATACCTTTCCGCTGTCGTCCTTCATCAGGTATCTTCTTTCCAGCACAGTCCTGCCGTTATCTGTTATATTGATTTTGTTCTTGGTTAATTCCTTCCTCATCTTGTCCAGTTCATCAATTTCAATCTTAGGTTTCATGTTTCAGGCCTCTTTTAAGATATCTTTACCAATATTTTCATACTCTTTTACTGTTCTTGTGCGATTTTGAAGCAACATGATGGCGATGGTTGCTAGGAGCATTGTTTTTCAACAGCTTAACCTCCTTTTCGAACTCACCAATATCTTGGAATGAGCGATAAACAGAGGCAAAGCGTATGTAGGCTACTGAATCAACTTTTTTCAGGTGCCTCATCACCAGGTCGCCGATGACTGAGCTCTTGACTTCAGGCGCATGCTTGCTGCGGAGAGTCTTATCAATGTCCTCAGTCATGCGGTCTATCTGCTCAATGGTCACAGGCCTTTTCTCGCAGGCGCGCAGGATGCCTTTCTTTAGCTTTTCCCTGTCAAACATCTCCCTGTTTCCGTCCTTCTTGATGACCCTGAGATTGAGATTCTCCAGCTTCTCATAGGTGGTGAAGCGCTTCTTGCACTTCAAGCATTCCCTCCTCCTCCTGGTGATGTCATCGCCAGTCTCCCTGGTCTCAACGACCTGCGTGTCCTTGTAAGAGCAAAATGGGCATCTCATGAGCAAACCCCACCCGTAGTGTATATCTTCATCTCAAACCCCATATGTTGCGTAGTGTTGGTGTTTATAAAGATTTTTGTTGTGAAAGATATAATATGCAAATAGTATGTTGCAAAATCCAGAATGAACAACCTATACCCGAAGGCAGAGGCATCTGCTATCAAGCAGAGGTTGTTCATCCAGAAATTCGTTCATCGCATACCTTGGTTTTCAGGCCAAGGAAAGATGAGACGAATTTCTGAAATCAAAAGACTAGATTGATAATTAATAGAATTTATTAGCAATTATTGACAATTGATAGCAATCGATAGAAACTTTCAAATCAGCTTCTTTTCAGAATCCCCATCTATCTCTGTTATGTGGATGCAGTTCACAGGGCAGACCTGGGCAGCGTCCATGGCACATCCCAACTCATCGACCTCAGCCTTCTTAGGCTTGGCCTTTGAAGCACCATCTACATCTGCCATCTCAAAGTTCTCAGGGCAGCTGGCATTGCAAGCCATGCAGCCAGTGCACTCCTCAGTTACAATCTCAATCTTGTATTTAGCCATATTCATCTCCTAAATCATATATGCTGGAGGATGGTTTATAAATGTTATCAGATTATTTGCGAGATTACTTGTTGATGAGCTGGTTCATCTCCTCGACCATCTTGTCAATCTCTTCTTCGCTCATGCCGTGGCCTTGGCATCCCTGCTCCAGGCTTTCATAGGCAGTCATGCCGCAGCCAATGCAGTGCATGCCGTGCTTGAACATGATCTCAACTGCTGCAGGATATTTGCTAGCAACTTCACCTATGAGCATCTTCTTGGTTATGAGCTGTTTTGCCTCTTTCAAAAAACTTTTGTTTTTTGAACCAGCAAGTTTACTTGCTGTTTTCTTCACTTCCTTTTTCTTTACTTCTTTTTTTGCTGATTTCAAAAAACAAGAGTTTTTTGAACCAGCAAGTTTTTTACTTGCTGATTTTGAAGGTTTCTTAGTTATTTTTTTCTTTGCCATAAAAAATCACCTTGATGGTATGGGGAAAAATGTCTGTTTATAAATTTTTAGAAAGAATCATTTTTCTTTATTTCTTCTTCCTCGCATTATCCAGCATCACCTGGATGAAATTTTTGTATTTGGCGTGCTCCTTGACTTTCTCTTCAAAAGGCTCTTTGTATTGTGAGTCATCAATCATGTGTTCGTCTATCTTCAGCCTTGGCCTTGGTCCTGCTGGCTTTTTCTCATAGGCCATGTAATAGTCAAATGGGTCTTCCACAAATCCCTGCCTGGGCTTGATGAACACTGAGTAGTTGAAGAGCCTCTTGTCAAAGCTCACCTGGATTATACGCATCTCTCTCAATGCTGGGAAGAGGAATAAGGCAACACCTAGCCTTGCAAGCCCAGACAAAAGGAACAATGCCTTTATTGAGCCTACATTGTCACCCAGGAGCTTGAGCAACAATCCTCCTCCTGCGGCTCCTATAAAGATAGCTATGCCGTGCAAGAGATTGAAGTAAGCGACATACTTCACCCTGTTATCTGGTGTGGAAGCGTCGAACATGAAATTGCTGACTGCAAGGTTGAATCCTCCCCAGGCAGCTCCTGACATCAGGCTGACCAATAGCAGGAAGTAGAAGTTGGCGCTTGCAAGATAGAGCAGAGGAACCATCGGGATGATGAGCCCTGTTATGAGCAGAACTATCTTGCTGCCTTGGTTATCATTCCTTCTGCCCCAGAATCCCAGGAGCAGGAAGCTTGCAAGGATTTCAGCAGCAGTGAGTATGGTGAATTGCAGGTAGGTGTAGTGCAGGTATTTGAGCTCGTAAACAACAAAGAAAGGGCTGGCTATTGAGACTGCGATCCTGAAGAGGCACACAAAAAGCACAAACCTGCCGTAATCTGTCCTCTTGAGGTTTTTGAGGAAACTCATAAGAGTGAAGGTATCTTTTTTCCTGAAAACAGGAGCTGCAACCACTCTTTTTTTCTCGTACATCAGAAATAAGAAGAGCGCAGAGAAGCTCCTTGCTATGAAAGCAACTATGAACAGTATTGTGAATCCTTTCAGTGCGTTGAAGCCTGAATAGTATTGGAGGATTCCGCCAGCCACGAAAGTGGATATGAACCCGACCACAGCGATTATCTGGTTTCTTTTGCCAAAGAATTTTCCGCGCTCGTGCTCAGAGACAAGGTCTCCCATCATGCCTCTCCACAATGGGCCGGCAAAATAGCCCATCATGGCCACTAATACCATGAAGCAGAGAACCATTGAGCCAGATGCTCCGTTGGCAAACATCCTGGGGATGAACATGAGAGGCAGCCAAAGAAGCGCCTGGAAAAAGACGACCAACACTATCAATCGTTTCCTTGACTTGAATACATCATTGGCTTTTATCGCTGAGAGTTGGAATACAGAAGCCACCAGGTCAGGCACAGATGCTAGGAGCGATATCACCAGGTTAGAGGCTTTGAGGAATAATGCATAGGGTGCTATGAAGGAAGTGGTGAAGCCATCCATTACATTGAAGAATGAGCCGTCAATGATTGAAAAGTTCAGGCTCCTCTTTATCTTGTTGCACTCAGGCTCCTTGCTCTTGAAGTTAGGCATGGCCATGAGCGCGTCTTTAGAAGAGGTTATTTATAAAAATTTAGGTTTTTAGGCACATCCTAATTAGGCTATGAACTCCACCGCTATCTTCATCACAATCTTCTTGACATCAGATTCTTTTTCTCCTGTTGGAATGCAGCCAGGCCTGTGTATGTCTGAAGGAAAGCAGATGGCATATTGCCCTTGCCCTAAGGTCAAGAAGGTTTCATTGTTCACAAAACTAAAGAGAGCGCAGTCTTTTTCAGCAGAATACTCAGAGACGATTTTATTCTCAGGGTCCTCTACTCCCGTGCCAATGGCTTCCTTGCCGCTCACAACATAATGGATGTCAACAAATCTTTTGTGCTGCTCAGCATTCTTCTCTCCAATAGGCTTGGTCTTGTATTCTTGAACCAGCATGAAGATCTTATCTATATTATAATCCTTGACAGGGTATTTCTTGTTCTCAAGCTTGGAGAAATCTAATCTTTTAAGAGAATCCAATGCCTCTTTTATCGCTCTTGGAAGAAAACTAATCTCATCACTTGGCTTAGATAGGGTTCCAAAAATCATTTTATCTTTTCAGACCAAAACCATTAGTCATTATCCACTCTGGGTGCGAGGACAAACAATAGTTGCACCTTGTTGGTCTCCTTGTACTCAAGCTCCAACGGGTAGTCCTTGGCAAACTGTATCTTGACCTTGTCGCTCAGCTTGCTAGCCTGTATCATCTTCTTGAGATACTCTATAGAGTATTTGGCTTTTATCTTGTCTATGGCTGTTATCTTGGTGCCTTCGCTCGCATCAATGTCAATGTTGGCCTTGCTCAGGTCTCCGCTGGCACTCACAATGAACCTCTTGGGCTCTGCTATGAAGCTCACAGATTCTCCGACAATGTCAGCATCTTCTATGGCCTCGTTAAGGATGCTAGCCTCGGTGGTGATGGTTGCTGTGAACTTGAACTCAGGAATCTTCTGCTCCTTGTCCTCAACATCTATCAATGGAATATGGAAAGTCCTGGTGCTGGTACCCTTGATGGTAATCTTGAGCTGGTTCTCCTCGACCTCAAGAGTTATGCTGTCATTGGGCCCTGCTCTCTTGAGCACCTGCTTGAAATTAGCCAGGTTGACTCCGAGGTTCTCAGGCTTGCTCACTTCATACTCTGTGAAGGTGCTTCCCATGAGCCTGAACACCACCATGGCTACGTTCGCAGGGTCCATGGCTATAAGCTCTATATTGTCAGGCGTTATCTTGAAAATTCCCTCTGTGACCAGGTCAGAAATAATAGATACGCCTTCCTTCAAGTATTTTGAATCAGCAAGTGTCAGTCTCATCTCACAACCCCCTAATGTTTGTATGATTTTATAAGGAGAGAGACAGAACACTCATATTTAAGTTTTGTGGTGGAAGACAATATTCTTAGAGATTAACCTGCAGGCCATTGTGAAGTATGTGCACCTTGTCTGGCTTGTAGCCCATCTCCAGGCACAGCTCTTTCATGGCCTCAAGGTTTTTCCTGTGGGCGTGCGTTGGTATTATATTCTTGGGCTTGAGCAGGTGGATTAGGTCCCTGTGGTCTTCCCTGAAGGCGTGGCCTGAGACATGAACGTCTGTGAAAAGCCTGATTTTCTTTGCCTTGAGAGCAGCGTCCAGCTTTCCCCTATTGATAATGTTGTTCTCAACTGGTATGACTCTGCAGGAGAATATGACGTGGTCTTCTTCCTCGAAGTGATAGAGGTGTTGGAATACCATCCTTGACAATACTGCTCCAGGCTCTCCCTGGTGGCCTGTTACAATAAGCAATAATTTCTCAGGGTGCTTGACTTTTTTGAAGAATTTCTGCACCTTGCCGCCATACCTGATGTGCTCTGCCTGTTTCTCAAAATCAATTATGCCTGCTCTCTGAGCAGCGCTTATGTACTTGTCAAGCGACCTGCCTATGAAGACCGGCCTTCTCTTGAGCTTCCTTGCCAGCTCAACAATGCTCCTGAGCCTTGCTATGTGGCTTGAGAAGGTTGTGATTATGACTGCTTTTCCTCGGGAATTGACTCCCAGAAGTACGTCTTTTAGCATTTCCTTGGCTATGCTTTCGCTAGGAGTCTTCATTGGAGTGTTAGCATAGAGAGAATCGACAATCAGGACTTTTACTCCTTGCCTACCTAGCTCCTCCAGCCTCTTAAAGTTAGGCTTCTCTCCGAGAGTGGGAGCATTATCCAGCTTGAAATCATTGGCATACACGACAGTCCCATAGGGTGTGTGCACTGCGATTATCACTGTCTGAGGAACAGAATGGGTGACATTGATGAATTCCACTGTAATCTTTTTCGAGACCTTGAACTTAGAATCCACAGGATGGGCTACAAGGTTGTTTCTCAAGGATATCTTCTCATTAGCTATGGTTGCGCTCAGGACTTCTATGGTGAACCTTGTTCCGTGGATGTCTGCCTTGAACTTGTTGCTCAGGAATGGCACAGCTCCTACGTGGTCCAGGTGGGCGTGGCTTATGCAAATAGCTTTTACCTTTGGCCACATGTCCTTTATCTGGTTGATGTTAGGCACAGCATTGGCTCTTATCAAGGCCTCTGCTGACATATCCTTCTTAGGCATGTCCTCAGATTCATCTGTATAAGCGATATAGTGGTCCATATGCAAGCCCAGGTCAAGAAGAACAGCTTCATCATCCACTTTTACCAGCGTGCAGTTCCTTCCAATCTCTGAATAGCCACCTACTGTTATTATTTGCAGTCCCATGACAAGAATACACTTAACCAAGTTTTTAAAGCTTTGTTTTTGTATGAACCAAAGCTGAACTCAGGCTTGTTTTCCGACTGCGTGCGCAATATTAGAATAACCATCTTTTTCCATCAGCTCTAATAAGCCATTGTTAATCTGTTTAGCCACCATTGGTCCTTGGTAAATCAAGCCAGTATATACCTGCACAAGAGAAGCGCCTGCGCTTATCTTCTCATAGGCAGAAGCTGCAGAGTCAACCCCGCCAACGCCGATGATAGGAATTTTTCCATTTGTTAATTGATAAACTTTCTTTATCATATCTGTTGACGCCTTCTGCAAAGGAAGGCCGCTAAGCCCTTTCTGCGCATTATTGTGCTGAATGCGTTTGGTATTGGATATTACATAGCCATCAACTGAATGCATTGCGCAGACAGAAATAATTTCTTCCAAGCCATGCAGTGATAAATCAGGCGATAATTTGACCAGCAGCGACACTTTTTCATTTCTCTTTTTCAGCTCAGCAAGGAGATCATCCAAGGCATAAGGGTTCTCAAATGATTTTCCTGCTCTTACATTAGGGCAGCTTATGTTCAGGGCAATGTAATCTGCAAGGGGCGCTGCCTTGCTGAAAGAATAGGCAACATCTTCAATCATTTCATCCGCATATATGCAGCCATTGGTGCTCTGCGCAATATTAACTCCCACAGGATAAGGCCTTTTCTTGGAGAGCCTTGAAATCACAGAGTCAATGCCGGCATTGGGCAAGCCCATGCTGTTGATTAAAGCCTCTTCTTTTACCCGCCTGAATATTCTTGGCGTGTCCGCCCCCTTGCTTGGCTTTGCAGATAAAGTGCCGACTTCAATAAAGCCAAATCCGAGGCCATAAAATAAATCAACAAGCTCAGCATTCTTGTCAAATCCTGCTGCCAGGCCGACAGGGTTATCAAACCCAATATTGAAAACCTTTGAATGCAACCGCTCGTCATCAAAGCGGAATATTTTTTTTGCTGCATAATTGAAAGGCGTGATTTTTTGGGCAAATTTGCCTGCATCTACAATGAAATCGTGAATGCTTTCAGCATCGAAGCAGAACAAGATGGGCCTTATTAGCTTGTAAATCTAAACCACCAATACAATAAGGATGGCTGGCTTTAAAAATGTTTTTATATAAGCTCAGATTCCAGCTCACCATGGGAGAAATAGTATATTTTGTGAGAGGCGACAGGAAAAATGCTTATCTCAACATCACTCCTGATTATGAATGCACGAACGACTGCGTTTTCTGCGACAAGCAATTGCTCGAGGACAAAGTAGCTGCCAACCTTTACCTTGAAAAGGCGCCTACACTTGAGGAAGTCATCTCAGAGCTGAAGGCAAAGGTCGACAAGAGCAGAGTAGAGGAGTTCGTGTTCTGCGGCCTGGGAGAACCCCTCATCTATCTTAAGCAAGTCGTTAAGATCACTGAATACATAAAAAAGGAATACCAGAAGCCTGTGCGCATCAACACCAACGGCCACGCCTATGCTCTTTATCCTCATATAGCTGTTGTCAGGCAACTAGAGAAGGCAGGGGTTGATAGTGTTTCCATATCATTGAATGTGACAGACCCAGATAGCTATAGGATGCTTCACAGACCCAAGGTCAAGGAAGCATATGCGAAATTGCTCAGCTTCATCAAAGACTGCAACTCTTCATCGATGCATACCACTGTGAGTTTCCTTGAATTCCCCAAACTAAAGAAGAACAAGGCCTTGGAGTTCACCAGGAGCCTCGGGCTAAAGGATTCCCAGGTCAGGTTCAGGCCATTCATCAAAAAAGAAAGCTAGAGCTAGAATCATAATCATAAGATAAAAATTAATTGATAAAGAAAAAAAAATAAAAAATTTCTAAGACTCACTTATTAATGCTGTCCAGGATGCGGTCTATCTCTTTCTTAGGCCATCCTCTCTGCATCAGGGAACTTTCTATCTGGTCTGCACTCAATCCTTTTGCCATTGAGTCCTTGATGTAGCCCAACAGCTCATTAGAAGATTTCTTGCCATTATCCTCCTCAAACTCAGCAAGGTCTTCCTCGAATCGCTTCAAGTCAGTCTTTTCCTTGCTTATCAAGGCAGTAAGCTTCCTGAGCTCCAGCAATATGAAGAGCAGCCCTAAAAGCAAGAGCACTGACAGCACAAAAAGCATCTCAAAGATAGGAACACCCTCCATTCCAAAGACATACGCCATTTTCAAAACACCTCCTTTAATCTGATATCTAAATGCAGTTCAACTATTTTTTGTCTTAATTGTTTTCAACTCTTTTTTTTCACCCTTTTTTTCTCAATCCTCAACTTTAGTCATTTTCTTTCCTTTGGCTCAGGAAGAATACATAGCCACAAACTCCAACAATTGCCAGGAGCAGGAAATAGAACAGGAATTTGACATTGAAGCCTTTCCTCTCGCCTCCTAGGATGACAAAAGATGTGGCTTGGCCAATGGGCTCTCCCTTCTCATAGAAGGTCGAATTCACAACATATTGTCCTGATGGAATAATTTGATAGAGATAATCTATGCTATGGAATACCTGGTTCGTAGGCACAGCATAAGAAGAGCCAGTGTCAATGATATAAGTCTCTTTGCCCTTGTATACTGTGAAGTCCACCTTCAGGTTTCTCTCAGGCTTATCCCTGTTATCAATAACCACTGCTTTGTACACTTTTCCTGTTTCTGCGTCCCATCCGAGCTTCACATTGAAAGGAGGCACCTGGAGCTGCACAGGGACGGTCTTGGATGCCACCAATATCCCGTTCTGGACCACTTGGACCTCGATTGAAGCATCCGTGTAATCAGCAGGAAGGTTGAGCAATAGCTCTCCCTGTTCGCTTGTTGCCGGTAGGATGCTCTTGATGGTCGCATTCTCTCTGGTCCATTTGTTTGCTACCACGACAAGGTTTGTGGCTTCCTGCTGTCCAGTATTCTCAACAGTCACCTGGATACGATAGGTATCCAATATCTCTGCATTTATAGAATCTGCCTTTATGCTTAGTTGGATTGGGACTCCGACAATAACTTCCGGGCAAGGTGCGCAGCTGCCTCCGCAGTCAACGCCAGTCTCATCGCCATTCATGGCGCCATCTGCGCAGTTGCCTTGATACAGGCAGGTTTCAAGCTCCAGAGGCTTGCTAGCTACAGTGCCGCAACTATTGGCATCGCTGCATGTTCTCCTCCTGAAACCATCTGCTTCGCAAAGACCCCAATTAGCGCAAATCCATGACTCAGCGCAAGAAGATGATGATCCTCCACTGCCACTTCCGCCACCGCTCCCTGATGAAGATGTGCCAGTATAACAACTCCTTTCTATAGTTGGCCTGTGTTCTGTTGTTCCACAACTATTAGCATCAGTGCAAGACCTAGACTGGTAACCATCATCACAAGTGCTCCAGCCGCCGCAATCCCAATTCTCTCTGCAAGTGCAAGTTTCGCAGTTCTGGCTAACGCATTCGCTGTCGCCGTCACAGTCATCGTCACAATAATATAAATTAGTATTACATGTCGTCCATTGGCCATTAGTGCAAACCTGTGTTCCTGCGCAACCATTAGAAGCTGTGCAGCTCTGGTTTGCGCTATTGGTGCAGTTGCATCCTTCATCAGTAGAGCCATCGCAATCATTGTCACGGCCATCACAGGCCTCTGTGACAGGGACGTAGTTGGTAGCGCCGGCAATCCACGAGCCAGCAGAACAACTTTCATTGTTACCTAGGCATAGGCCGCTCTGGACTGAAGTCAGGCGTGTCAACTCCTCATCAACACTGCCGTCGCAATCATCATCACGATTATTGCAGGTCTCGGTGACGGCGCCTTCAAAAGCATTGCATATCTGGACAGAGCCATTCACACAGTTATTTACTGAATGCGAACAAACTCCCTGTCCACACGTGGTGCTTCCTAAGCCATTGTCTTTGGTTCCATCACAATCATCGTCTTGGTTGTCACAGGTTTCAGCCTGAGAAGCATAATTATTGGTGCTAGCAACCCAACTGCCAGAAGAACAGGTCTCAGTATTACCTATGCACAAGCCATTCTGATTAGAAGTCTGACGTGGAAGGATATCATCTACTTGGCCATTACAATCATCATCAATATTGTTGCATAGCTCAACAGAAGCGCCTTGCATCGGATCACATATCTGCGCTATGCCACCTACACAACGGTTGGTATTGTGCAGGCAAGCGCCTTGCCCGCAAGTCGTTGTTCCCAAGCCTTCATCTGTCTGGCTGTTGCAGTTATTGTCTTTACCGTCGCAAGTCTCTGTAACCGGAACATAGTTAGTGGGCCTGGCTGTCCAAGAGCCAGCAGAGCAGATTTCTGAATTGCCTGCGCACATACCATTCTGATTCGTGGTCGAGCGTGTCAAATCCTCATCCACAACGCCATCACAATCATCATCCTTGTTGTTGCAGGTCTCAGTAACAGGGTTGGTGCTTCCTACGCAGCTACTACCCCAGTTGCCACTGATGCAGGTCTGGGTGCCTAATTTGCATTCGCCAATATTGCTTCCGCACGGCCGGGTGGTGCCATCGACGCAATTACAGCCTTCATCAGTGCTGCCATCACAATCATTATCATAATTATCGCAGATCTCAGCAACAGGAACATAGTTGCTGCTGCTTGGTATCCAAGAGCCGGCAGAACAAACATCAGTATTGCCAGAGCACCTCCCTGCCCGATTGGTGGATGGCTGGGAAAGGCTTTCATCTGTCTGCCCATCACAATCATCATCAAGATTATTGCAAGTTTCAGCAGAAACGCCCTGCAAAGGATTACAAGTCACAGGCACACCACCAACGCAATTGCTAACAGAATGTAAGCAGATGCCCAGTCCGCAAGAAGAGGTTCCTAAGCCTTCATCAGTGCTACTATCACAATCATCACCAAGATTATTGCATAACTCATTTTGAGAAACATAGTTGCTGCTGCTTGGTATCCAAGAGCCGGCAGAACAAACATCAGTATTGCCAGAGCACCTCCCTGCCCGATTGGTGGATGGCTGGGAAAGGCT
>JBGOZE010000007.1:0-27305 GCA_041479965.1 Candidatus Nanoarchaeia archaeon
ACAAAGGAAAGTCTTACAGTAAATCGGCTTAATGGGAACAATGATTCTGATTTCGGATTAGTTTATGACCCAAATATTGATAAATTTAAACGTGGTATCAGAATAATAAAGAGAAAATAGCAAGATTATATAAATTTTATCTCGAAGCATCTGCCTGCCTTTCAACTTCGAACTTCTTAGAGATGGCTAGTGACTCTGCTGACTGGTTGTAGGCGTTGATTATCTCCCTGGCAAGGCTTTCCTCTGCTGCGAGCCTGGTGTTGAAGGCCTTTTGGTAGGCTCCTTGGACAAAGAACTTGAGCGCAGTATCTACTCTTCGCTGAGGGCTCATCTCAACTGCTTTTGGATATCTGGCTCCTCCGTACTCGATGGTTATTATCTCTTCTCTTGGAGCAGCGTTCTCTATGGCTTTTACCAGCACTTCAATAGGGTTCTTCTTGGTCCTCTGCTCAACTATCTTGAGGGCGTCCTCGATTAGCTTTGCAGCGCTCACTCCTTTGCCTGTGCAGTGAGAGCTGGTCCTGAAGTGCTTCTTTCCCTTGTGGCCAGGATTCATGGCTCGGTTGATGAGCCTCTCCACTATGAAGAGCTTTGACTTGTGGAATCTCTTGCCAGCATACCTTGCTCCTGTCTTGGGAACAATGACTGGGTTGACATTGATGTATCTTATCAGGCCAGGGTCCTGCACTTTTATTCCTAAGCAGTCCCATCTGTTGAAGGCTAATACTTGCGTCATGATTTTTTAGGAGAAAATGGCTATTTATAAAGCTTTTTGTTGGCAACCGACATGGTCTTCGCAAACCTTTATATATTCTGACTTTTTTCAAGGTGGTAAATGCCAAAGAAGAAATCGACTGAAAAAACTGATGAAGAAAAAATAGCGGATAAAGCTCCTGATAAGAAAGCCAAAGTGAAAAAGAAGAAGGCAGAAGAAGGAGTCAAGAAAGAAGTAGAGAAGAAAGAAACTGAGAAAAAAGAAGTCGAGGAATATGTCCAGCCTGTCCTTAACATAGGCCTGGTAGGCCATGTCGACCATGGAAAGACCACCTTGACTGAGAAGCTGACTGGCAAGTGGACTGATACTCATTCTGAGGAGATAAAAAGAGGTATCACTATCAGATTGGGCTATGCAGACAGCACCTTCAGGAAATGCCCTCTCTGCGAAGGAACTGATGCTTACACTACCAAGAAGAGTTGCGGCACGCATAATGTTCCTACAAAATTCCTGCGAAAGGTCAGCTTTGTGGATGCTCCTGGGCACGAAAGCCTGATGGCGACCATGCTAAGCGGAGCCACTATCATGGACGGCGCGTTGCTTCTGATAGCTGCCAATGAGCCTTGCCCTCAGCCCCAGACAAGAGAGCACTTGGTGGCCTTGAAGATCGCAGGCATAAAGCACGTCGTTGTAGTCCAGAACAAGATTGACCTGGTTACCAAGGAAAAAGCCTTGAGGAATTACAAGGAAATCCAGGATTTCCTGAAAGGCACTGACTATGAGAAAGTCCCAATCATTCCATTAAGCGCCCAGCACGGAGTGAATGTCGATGCCTTGATAAAAGCGATTGAGGATAATATTCCGACGCCAAAACGAGATCCTAATGCGGACCCATTGCTACTGGTGGCAAGGAGCTTTGACATCAGCAAGCCAGGCACCTTGCCTGACAAGCTCAAAGGCGGAGTACTGGGAGGAGCGATTGTGAGAGGCAAGCTGAAGACTGGCGACAGGATTGAGATAAGGCCTGGCAGGATTGTCGAGGAGATGAACAAGACTGTTGCCAAGCCCATATTCACCACCATTGTCAGCTCCATGACGGGCGGCACCATTGTTGAAGAGCTTGGCCCTGGCGGCAGTGTGGCAGTTCAGACTTCCCTTGACCCTAGCGTGGTGCATTCAGACAACCTGACTGGCAGCGTGGTGGGCCTTCCTGGCAAACTGCCCAAGGTGTGGTATGATCTGGTTCTTGAAGTCCATCTTCTTGAAAGGGTTGTCGGCAGCCAAGAGGAGCTGAAGGTCGAGCCCATCAAGATTAATGAAGTTCTTCTGCTGAATGTTAACGGCGGAAGGAGCACTGGTTTTGTCTATGAGATTGGAAAGAACCTTGCTAAATGCAAGCTCAAGATTCCTCTCTGCGCAGACACCACCGACAAGGTCACCATCTCCAGGAAAGTAGGCACCAGGTTCAGGCTCATAGGCTACGCGACCATAAAAGAATAGATTAATTATTTCTTGCCAATAGGTGTTCAGGTCCTGTTATTCATCTAATTATCAAAAACTTTAAATATGCTCTGAGATTACCCAGTACCACTATAGAGGGGGAATGAAAATGAAAGGTGACAAATTACTGATATTTGTTCTAATAGGATTAGCCTTGGCATTGATAGGAGCAATGAGCGTCTCAGCTACCTGCGATGGGCATAACGACTGTGGCCAGCACTATACTATGCCTAGTTGCGGAAGTTGGGGCTCTGGATGCGGAGGAGGCTATTATTACAATTATATGCCTGCAGTCTATTACAGGCCAGTCTATAACTACAACTGGTACAGACCAACCTATTACTACCCTAATTACTATTCTGGATTCTACAGCTTATATCCTCGCTACTATGGAGGATATAATGGAGGCTACTATGGCGGTTATGGAAACTACTACGGTGGCTACGGAGGATCTTACAACCGTTGGTGGTGGTAAGCTCTTCTTACGCGATAAAATGAACAACCTCTGCCTTTAGGCAGAGGTATCTACTAACAAGCAGAGGTTGTTCGTCCAGAAATTCGTCTTATCTTACTTGGCTCGAAAACCAGAGTATGCGATGGACGAATTTCTGAAATCGAATGTTAGCCAGAGCTGGAGAAAACTTTATAAACCACTCTTTTTCTCTTCTTGCTACACTGATGGATGAACTGGTCGAAAGGCTCGTTCATGCTGGAAGCATAAGAATTCTCTTATTGTTTCCAAGAAAATAAAGCTATAAAAAAATTGTTAAGATAATTCCATAGTGAAAAGCAAATTAGCGAGGTAGATAAAATGTCACGTATGCATTCAGGAGCAAGAGGAAAGAGCAGGAGCACCAAGCCCAGCAAGAAGGTTGTGCCTAGCTGGCTGAAGTACAAGCCTAAGGAGATTGAGTTGCTCGTCGTGAAGTTCGCCAAGGAAGGAAAAAGTCCTTCTCAGATAGGCATCTACTTGAGGGACGAGTACGGTATCCCTGATGTCAAGGCAATTGTCAAGAAGAGCATCAGCACCATCCTCAATGAGAAGAACCTGTCAAAGGAAGTTCCCGAGGATCTGATGGCGTTGATTAGAAAAGCAGTCCTCATAAGGAAGCATATGCTTGATAACAAAGGAGACATGACTGCTCTGCGAGGCTTGATTCTCACTGAGTCAAAGATCAAGAGGCTCACCAAGTATTACAGGAACACTGGAAGGCTTCCTCTGAACTGGAAATATGACCCTGAAAAGATCAAGCTGGTCGTAGAATAAGCATGGCTAGTAAT
Source organism: Candidatus Nanoarchaeia archaeon (assembly GCA_041479965.1). Lineage (GTDB taxonomy): Archaea > Nanobdellota > Nanobdellia > Woesearchaeales > SM23-78 > SM23-78. The sequence goes on from JBGOZE010000007.1 coordinate 3,497, forward strand.
AATTTTGAGGAATTTGAGGCAGCCCTTAAAAGGACTGCTGAAGATTTTAAGAAGATAGACCATTCTAAGACTGTGAAGCTTGTAAGCAACCTGGATGCTGACGGAATAACAGCTGCTTCTATCATGGTTCGAACGCTTGAAAGGCAGAACCTATCCTATTCCCTCACCATCTTACATCAGCTCAAGGAGAGCAATGCAAAGGAACTGGCTGAGGAGGATTATAATTATTATATCTTCTGCGACCTGGGCTCTGGCCAATTGAAATCCCTCAACAAGCACTTCAAGGGCAAGCAAGTCTTTGTGCTTGACCATCACGAGGTGCAGGGAAAGCCAGATGATAATATTGTGCATATCAATCCCCATGAGTTCGGCTTTGACAGCTCTAAAGAGGTCAGCGCTGCTGGCGTGTGCTTCTTCTTTGCCAGAGCAGTAAGCAAGGAGAACGAAGACTTAGCTTATCTGGCTATCATCGGAGCTATAGGTGATGTCCAGGAGAAGAATGGATTCAGCGGATTGAATACCATGATTCTTGACATGGCTGTCAAGCAGAAGAAAATAAAGGTGGAGAAGGGCTTGAAGCTTTTCGGATTGCAGACCAGATACCTCCACAAATTGCTTGAGTACAGCTCTGACCTTGGGATTCCAGGAGTGACTGGGAGCGAGTCAGGGGCAGTGCAGTTCTTGAACAGGCTCGGGATTGAGCCAGCAGACCACAAAGGCCGATGGAGGACTTATAATGACCTTAGCAACGATGAGAAGAAGAGGCTTGTGGCTGGCATTGTGATGAAGAGGCAGACTGGCAGCGTAAAGAATCCTGAGGATATCTTCACCAACATCTACATCCTGGAGGAGGAGAAACCAGGCCATTTCAGGGATGCCAAGGAATTCTCAACTTTGCTCAACTCCTGCGGAAGGCTGAACAATGCCTCTCTTGGCATCGGCGCTTGTCTTAATGATAAGAAGCAGAGAGCCAAGGCAATGGCTAGCTTGATGGAGTACAAGAAAGAGATTGTGAGTTCTATGAACTGGTACAAAGACCATTCTGCCAGGGAGAAGTCTGACAGGATCATCAAGGGCAGCAACTACATCATCATCAATGCCAAGGACAATGTCCTGTCGACCATGATTGGCACCATGGCTAGCATGATATCAAAGAACAGTGAGATGGAGAGCAACATCTTTGTGCTGAGCATGGCAAGGAATCATGACAACACCACCAAGGTATCTCTTCGGATTACTGGCAATCCTGAGAGCGTTGACTTGAAGAGCATTGTGGCTGAGCTGGTCGAGAGGATTGGCGGGGAAGCTGGAGGGCATCAGCACGCTGCAGGCGCAATCATCGACACTGAGCATGAAAACAGGTTCATAGAGGCTGCCAAGGAATTGTTTGAGAACATGAATCTTCTCCAGTAGATTTTCATTCGTGACTACTTCTTAATGATTAAATTAACGAAAGATTTAAATGTCAACGGGAATTCTCTGTCACCACGAATACTTCAGATGCATGATCACGCCAACAATGATGGCAGAGTTCAAAAACACCCGGGGGAGTAAGAGATGAACAGTGACGAGGCGTGCAGGAGCGTTGAGATACCTGAGCTAGGCTTGGAAGATTACATGATAGTGAAGACAGAGGATTTTTCTTGCGGTGAAGGCATCAGTAAGACAGGCCGCTGTTATCAAGGCATCTGCTGCAATGGCAGGCACTACATCTTTGAGACTCCTAACGAGCACAACTTTGATGTCAGCACGAGCGGCAAGGTCATGCCTAAGTATGCCTGGGAGATAGTCCACATCGACGAGGGAGGAATAGCCATCGTCAAGAAAATAACTGACTCTGCCAAGCTCGAGAGGATAATCAATGAAGAGTGCAAGGACTTTCCCCTGGGTGAGCTGGACTACGCATCCAACTGAAACATCTGAAATATCAACCAGAGCCTCATTCTTTTTTTATACCACTATCAAGTAGTTAAAAAACCGAAAGATTTATAAATAAAGGATACCACATATGACTGTATTTTGGGGGATAAGATGATAAAAAAAATACTATTGCTCATCTGCGTATTTCTTTTAGGAGTCATAGCCACAAACATTTACTCCCACGTCGCCTCTGCACAGCAGGACACGCAAGGACTGCAGGTGCCAGACAACAATGATGTGGGCGGCTACGAGTACAAGACAGACAACGCTCTGAGCAGGGCCATGCTGCACGAGACAGGCAACGAAGTGGCCTCACCCTCAGACTGGATTCCAGAGGACTTCATACTTGTGACCAATGAAAAGGTCGTGCTCAACATCCAAGGGGCAGAATGGGCTTCTTTCACAGACACCAATTCCATGGACCCAGTCATAGACGCAGGAGCCAATGCAATAGAAGTGATTCCCGAGTCGCCTGAAGATATCCAAGTCGGTGACATTGTAGCCTATGAATCAGAGTATGCAGAAGGCACCATCATCCACAGAGTTGTTTACAAAGCCCAGGACGAGAAAGGCCCTTACTTTGTGCTCAAAGGAGACAACAACCCAATCAACGACCCTGGCAAGATAAGGTTCGAGCAGATAAAAAGAGTAGTCGTAGCAATCATATACTGATTATAATCCAACTAATCTAAGTTAATCCTAGTTCGATACCAAGAAGAGGTGTGATATGCGACCTTCATATATCATGGACCTGGAACAAAGGATACAACATGGCTTGAAGGCAGTAGAATGCGATTTACCCATAAAAAAAGAGGGTGCAACACCTTACAAGGTAGAGCACATCAATCCTAATGGCAAAGGGACATATCACATCATCAAGCTCACATATGATGATGCTGGATTCATCACGCCACCTGAGCCTGCTGGCTTCAAGGATGCATTCCTAAAATATTATTCACACATAATAGGAATTGAATATTTGACGAATGAAAAATCCAATGCCTCCGACCCTGTAAGGATAAGGCTGCCTGAATCTGACCAACATCCTAAAGTGACCGCTACTCTTGACCCATACCAAAAGACAATGTATTTCAGCTACAATAAAAAAGACCAGGAATCCCAGCTGGTAATACGTGAATTCGTAGAAAAGCTGTTGAATGGCGACAAAAGCCAAAACCACAATAGCACAAATTCACTTAATGAATCGCTGATTTGAGATTGAGCATTCGGCTTACAGACTATCTGATTTTTCAATTAATTTTTTATACTCCTCTAATTCTCTCGTTCGTATGGACCAGGAAACATTTGATAGCTATGTGAAGGCTGGCAGGATTGCTGCCCAGGCCTTGAACTATGGCAAGGGCCTCATCAAGGTAGGCGCCAATCTGCTCGCAGTCACCGACAAGATTGAGCAGAAGATAATTGCTTTGGGAGGAGATTTTGCTTTTCCGCCCCAGATAAGCCTCAATGATATTGCAGCTCATTCATACCCTGCTCATGATGACAAGACTGTCTTCAAGGAAGGAGATGTTGTCAAGCTGGATGTCGGAGTGCAGATTGATGGATTTGTAGGAGACACTGCAGTCACGATTGTTCTCAGCAATGACGAGAAGCTCAACCTGCTGGCAGAGGCCAGCAGAGAAGCCTTGAACTCTGCGCTCAGGATAATCAAGCCAGGCATAACATTGGGAGAGATAGGCAGGACCATCCATGATGAGATAACCAGGCGAGGATTCGCGCCTGTCAGGAACCTGTCAGGCCACGGCCTAGGCCAGTTCATAATCCATGACAAGCCCAGCGTGCCTAATTTTGACACAGGAAGTTCTGAGGAGCTCGAAGATGACCAGGTGATTGCTATTGAGCCGTTTGCCAGCACAGGAGCTGGAGTGATCTATGAGAGCAGCAACCCGACGCTATTTGCCTTGGAGGGCGCTAAACCTGTGCGAAGCCCAATGACACGTGAGGTGCTCAAGGATTTGGAGAAATACAATGGACTGCCATTTGCCCATAGATGGCTGGTCAAGAAGCACGGCTTAGGCAAGACCAGCTTTGCCCTGCGAGAGCTGAAAAGCATCGGTGTGCTGAGAGAGTTCCCTCCCTTGCCAGACAAAGCCCACGGATTGATAAGCCAGGCAGAGCATACCATCATTGTGAGAGACAAGCCTGTTGTGACCACGCTTCTGGATGAATGAACAGGATTTTCTCGACGTGCCGAAAGCCTCGAATTATAAATTTTCACGCCTTAAAAACGCATTCTAAATCACAAACTTTATAAGGAGTGGAATCATACTAACATGAAGGTTTTATCGACGAGAAAATAAGTTAAGACCTAAAGAAAAATCAATCTAAAATGGACAAGGAAACCAAGGAAAAAGAGCAGCCCAAGGACAAGCCCGAGGCATATGATGCGAGCAAGATAACTGTTCTCGGCGGATTGGATGCTGTGAGAAAAAGGCCTAGCATGTACATAGGCAGCACCAGCTCCAGGGGCTTGCACCACTTAGTCTATGAGGTCGTGGACAACTCCATTGATGAATCCATGGCTGGCTTCTGCACAGAGATAATAATCACTGTTCACCCTGATAATTATGTGACTGTCGAGGACAACGGCAGAGGCATACCTGTAGACATGCACCCGAAGTTCAATGTCAGCGCGCTCGAGATAGTCATGACTAAGCTGCACGCAGGAGGAAAGTTTGACAAGAAATCCTATAAGGTATCAGGAGGCTTGCACGGAGTAGGAGTGAGCGTAGTCAACGCCTTGTCAGAAGTCCTCGAGGTGTGGGTGTACAGGGATGGCTCAATCCATTATCAGAAATACAGCCGAGGAAAGCCTGTTGCGCCAGTCAAGATGATTGGAAAGTACGAAGGCAAAAAGACAGGCACCAAGGTCAAGTTCCTGGCTGACAAAGAGATATTTGAGGAAGGAATCAATTATTCTGACGAAATCCTGGACACTAGGTTCAGGGAACTGGCTTTCCTGAACAAAGGCTTGAAGATTATATTCCAAGACGAGAGGATAGGCAAGAAGGAAGAATTGTCCTATGAAGGAGGCTTGAAGAGTTTTGTGGAGTACCTCAATCAAGGCAAGAATCCCTTGCATGAAATAATACATCTCAAAACTCAGAAAGAAGATGTTGAGCTTGAGGTCGCCCTCCAGTACAGCGATAGCTACACAGAGAATGTCTACTCATTTGTCAACAACATCAACACAGTTGAAGGTGGGACTCACTTGACAGGCTTCAAGACAGCGCTGACTAGGACCTTGAATAATTTTGCAGAGAAAAAGCTCGGAGATGCTTTCAAGCTTACGAGCGATGATGTCAGGGAAGGACTAGCCGCAGTCATCTCTCTTAGGATTCCTAATCCTCAGTTTGAGGGCCAGACCAAGACCAAGCTAGGAAACATGAACGTGAAAGGGATAGTTGATTCCTTGATAAGCACTCATCTAGGCACGTTCCTTAATGAGAATCCGAAGGTAGCAAGAGGCATAGTTGAGAAGGCGATAACTGCTGCCAAGGCAAGGGAGGCTGCGAGAAAAGCCAGGGAACTGGTCAGGAGGAAGAGTGTTCTTGAAAGCACTTCTCTGCCAGGCAAGCTGGCTGACTGCTCTGAAAAAGACCCTTCCAAGTGCGAGTTGTTCCTGGTCGAAGGAGACAGTGCCGGTGGCAGTGCCAAGCAAGCCAGGAGCAAAGAATTCCAAGCCATACTTCCTCTACGAGGAAAAATCCTCAACGTGGAGAAAGCAAGGATAAACAAGGTGATGAGCTCCAACGAGATAGTAATCATCATCACTGCCCTGGGCACGAGCATCGCAGAGGAATTCAACGTCGGAAAGCTAAGGTATCACAAGATAATAATCATGACAGATGCAGATACTGACGGAAACCACATAGCCACTCTGCTCATGACTTTCTTTTTCAGATACATGAGAGAGCTCGTAGAGCAAGGCCATATTTTTATCGCCCAGCCACCACTCTACCTAGTCAGGAAAGGCAATGAGAAATGCTATGCGCAGACAGAAACTGACAAGAACGAGCTAGTCAAGAAATTCGGAGAAGCAGCTATCGTGCAAAGATACAAAGGACTGGGAGAGATGAATCCTGACCAGCTCTGGGAGACCACCATGGACCCTGCTGTTAGGATACTGAAAAAAATCACTATTGAAGATGCTCTTGAGGCAGACATGATGTTCTCCATACTCATGGGAGATGAAGTAGAGCCGAGGAGGGCATTCATAGAAGGCCATGCCAAGGAAGCAGGCAATATTGATATATAGTTTTACAGCTTCTAACAATAAGCTTTATAAACCATTCATATTTCCAAGAGAAACACAAGCAAGCACAAGTTTGCTGTTCCAAAAAATAGTATTTTTTGATATAATATGGCAAAACAACAGACAGCAGCAGAGAAAGTGAGGAAAAAGAAATGGTTTCCTGTGCTAGCTCCCAAGCTCTTCCAGGAGCGAGTGATAGGAGAGATTCCTCTGTACGATTCCAGCGCCATGCTCAAGAGGAGCCTGACAGTCAACATGATGAACCTGACAGGCGACCCCAAGACCCAGCACATCAATGTCAAGGTCAGGATTATTGATGTCAAGGAGGGAAAAGGCCTCACAGAGATTCTGGGATATGAGATAATGCCTAGCAGCGTGAAAAGGTTGGTCAGGCGTGAAAGGACCAAGATTGATGATTCTGTAGTTGTAATGACGAGCGACGGCAAGAAGGTGAGGATCAAGCCTCTGCTCGTGACCAATAGTGTAGTCAATTCTTCAGTCACCAAGGCCATAAGGGTCAGGATGAGGAATAATCTTGTAAGGTTTGTGGCGAGAATAAATTATGAGAGGCTTGTGGAGGAGATAATGAGCTACAAGATGCAGAAATTCCTAGGCAACCTAGCCTGTGATATTACTCCCATAAGAAATTCTGAGATAAGAGCCTTCACGTTGGTAGAGAGGGAAGATATGGGTGTTTACAAGCCAATTAAAGAAGAGTTCGTGAAGAAAGAAGAAGAGGAGATGCCTGAGGAAGAGGAGAAGAAAGAAAAAGAAGGCGAGGAAAGCAAAGCCGAGCAAAGCGAAGTTAATTCTGAGGAAGAAGGAGAAGTTGTTGTAGAGGAAGCAGCAGGCGAAGAAAAAACTGCAGAAGAAGATTCTGAGGAAGCGCAATAATTATTTCTAAAACTCACACCAAAACCTTTAAATGTTGTTCTATATTTCCTTCATCTTATGGAAAGCTACGTCAGCAAAAAGGATTTGGAGACTTTTGTGAACGAGAGAGTTCAGTCGCTTATGACCCTGAAGAAGGGAGATGAGGGTTATGAGTTCAGAAGCAGCAAGATCTCAGTTTACCAAGGTTTGCAGTGTCAATTTGACAAAGTACCGAGAATTTCTAAACAAGCTGTCAAGGAATATGTGCTGCAGCAAAAGCGTGATGACATTGAATTTGGCGCCTGTGTTAGAAGATCCGGAGGCAGCGGAAGGCAAGGGACTGCTATATCTCATAGCTTGTTGGCTTATTATGACATTCTAAGCTATTTTAAGCTTAGGTAACAATATTTTTCGCTTTCTGGAACCGACAAAGCATTAGTCCATGATAATTGCGATGAGAGTTAAGGATGTTTTATTACATAACCTATACTGATGCTCTGACCTAGCCATAAAAGAATCGATGTATAAAGGTGCAGCGTAGCATAGCCAAGGGAATTTTTCCATACCAAACCTTTTTTCTTCATTTCTCTCCGTCTTTTTCCCTGATGATTTCGCCATTTCTAGTTCATATGGTATCATAAACCCTTGATTAGCCGGGCATTAAATATAACTTCCGGTGCTTTTTCCGGAAAGTATACATGAAAAACGTAAAAACCGATAAATCGCTCGTAAAAAAGATAATCGGTAAATGAGATAATTTTTATAAACCCTTGAACTTTTCTAACATCAGATGGACAATTATGACTTAGAACTTGAGAAAGTAGCTGAAAAAATTAAGAAGGAGAGAGCCAAGACTGTTCTCATCCAGTTGCCGGATGGGTTGAAGCCTAAAGCAAAGGAAATAAAGGAATTCCTGGCAAAAAAGATTGACAGGAAAACCAAATTATTGTTCTGGGCAGGCAGCTGCTTTGGAGCATGCGACATTCCGATGAGTGCAAAAAACGCGAATGTTGATTTAATCATACAATTCGGGCATAGTGAGTGGCGATAATTATCGACGACAAAAAGACTTTCTTCACTTAGCAATAAAAATACAAAAACCATAACTATTTATATCTCCGATGAAATTCACGGTTGGCATGGGTTATGAATTAGTGGTGAGTGAGAAGCCTAATGCTGCTAAAAGGATTGCTGAGGCTCTCGCCGACAAAAGGCCTAAGAAACAGAGCATTGGCAAGGTGCCTTACTATGAGCTGCAGCGTGGCAAGAAAGAGATTGTGGTGGCCTGCGCAGTAGGTCATCTCTACACTGTCGCAGAAAAAAAGAAATCTTTCACCTATCCAAGCTTTGACCTGCACTGGGCTCCGAGCGGCGATGTGAGCAAAAAAGCAGAGTACTCAAAGAAATATCTTGAAGTGATAAAGAAGCTTGCCAAGAAAGCCTCGACCTTCACCGTTGCCTGTGATTATGATGTTGAAGGAGAAGTCATTGGCCTTAACTGCATAAGGCTCGCCTGCAACCAAAAGGACGCGAGGAGGATGAAGTTCTCAACCCTTACCAAGGATGACTTGGTTGAGGCCTATGAGCATGCAGATCCCCATATCGACTGGGGCTTGGCAAATGCAGGTGAGACAAGGCATTTCCTGGACTGGATGTACGGAATAAATATCTCAAGAGCCCTCACTCTCGCGGTGAAGAGCACAGGTGCTTTCAAGATCCTGAGCAGCGGAAGAGTGCAAGGCCCTGCGCTGAAAATACTTTATGACAGGGAAAAAGATATTGCTGCTTTCAAGTCAGAGCCTTACTGGCAGATACTTCTTGAGATAGAGAAAGACAACAAAGTCATAGGGGCTTATCATTTCAAGGATAAATTCTTCAATCATGAAGAGGCAAAAGTAGCTTTCAATAAAGCCCTTTGGAAGCAGGCAACAGTCAAGAACATTGAGAAGAACGAAGTCCAGCAATATGCCCCTAATCCGTTCGACCTTGGCTCTTTGCAGACAGAGTCTTACAAGCAGTTCAGCATCAACCCTAAAGAAACTTTGTCTGTAGCCCAGAACCTTTATCTCGCAGGGGTCATATCCTATCCGAGAACCAGCTCCCAGAAGCTTCCTGCCAAGATCAATTACAAGAAAATATTGAACAGCTTAGCAAACATGCAAGAATATGCTGACAAGGCCCAGCAGGTGCTTGGGTTTGACAAGCTTCACCCGAATGAAGGAAAGAAAGAAGATCCTGCTCATCCAGCTATCTATCCAACAGGCATAGAACCTGAGAAATTGACGGAACGAGAAGAAAAAATTTATGATTTGATTGTAAAAAGATTCTTAGCCACCTTTGGAAAGCCAGCCATAAGAGAATCATTGACTCTCACCATCGATGTCAGTGGAGAGACTTTCATCGCCAAAGGCATAAGGACCAAGGAAAGGAACTGGTATGAGCTCTACGAGCCCTATGTCAAGTTGAAAGAAGAGGAATGGCCTCCATTCAACACAGGAGAGATTCTCAAGATAAAGAAACTTGACTTGCTCAGTAAAGAGACTCAGCCGCCTAAAAGATACACTCCTGCAAGCCTAGTGAGCGAGCTTGAAAAAAGAGGGCTCGGAACCAAGGCCACAAGAGCTGAGATAATTGATTCTCTCTACCAAAGGAGCTATGTCGCAGACCAGTTCATAAGGGTTACTGACATGGGCATGACCATAATCGAGACCCTGCAGAAATATTGCCCTGAAATAATCGACGAGCAACTCACCAGGCACTTCGAAGAGGAGATGGACAAGATCATGAGCAAGGAGATGAAAAAAGAAGAAACCCTTGAAGAAGCAAAGAAAGTGCTGGTCAAGATGCTCAAGACCTTTAAAGACAACGAGAAGAAGATAGGCGAAGATCTGAAAGCTGCGCATCACGGAACCATAAAGAAAGAGAACTACATAGCCAAATGCCCTAAATGCGGAGGAGACTTGCAGATGAAGTTCTCGAAAAAGACCAAGATGAGATTCATAGCCTGCAACAACTACCCTGCGTGCGAGACCACCTTTGCCATTCCCCAGAGCGGAAGCATAAAAGGCACTGAGAATAAATGCACTCACTGCCAGACACCCATGGTCATGGTTTATATGAAGAAGAAAAAGCCTCAGGAAGTCTGCCTTAACAAGGACTGCCCTGGGAAAAAGCAGGAAACACACCATCCTGACATCAAGAAAAAGGACGGAGTGGAGACCATTGACAAGAAATGCCCTAAGTGCGGCAAGCCGCTTGTTCTGAGGCGCTCAATCTACGGCCAGTTCATAGGCTGCACAGGCTATCCCAAGTGCAGGCATACTGAGAAGATAACCTCTAATAGCAATGGAAAACCAGAAATCCCTGCTTCTTCATCTTAAAAAGTTTTATAAACCCTGATTTAGTTCTTGAGATTACCCTTGGGGTCATGGGGTAGCTTGGCTTATCCTCTCTGGTTTGGGTAGCAAAGCGCTAAAAAAGCCAGATGACCCCGGTTCGAATCCGGGTGACCCCATCTATATTATTTTATACTATTTAGAAAACGCTAAGATTTATAAATAACCGATAAATCCAAAGCTTAACTAATAATCAGAGGTTTATGACATGGTAAAGAAGACTGCTTATGGCTCTGTGAAGAGGCTCGGCGCCAGGTACGGTAGGACTTTGAAGTTCAAGCTGGGCAAGATCGAGGCAGAGCAGAGGAAGAAGCACAAGTGCCCTTATTGCAATTACGAGCAGGTCAGGAGAAAAGCCCTGGGCATCTGGTATTGCAAGAAGTGCAAGGCCACTTTCACCAGCAAGGCTTATACTGTTGGCAAGTTCAGTCCTGTCACCAAGCCTTTAGAGGCAGAGGAGCTTCATCCTATGCCTGAAGCTCAGGAAAAGGCTTTTGAGGCAAAAGAAGAAGAGAGCGCTGAGCCTGAGGAATCTAAGGAAGAATGAGGGTGTGAATCATGAGCGAGTACAAATGTTTTTTTTGCAACAAGGTCATCCCAGCTGAGAAAGTGAAGAGAAACATCAGGTGCACCCATTGCGGTTCAAAGATAATTTTCAAGTCAAGAAGCACTGTTGCCAAAGTAAAAGCCAGGTAAGACCGGACTGTCAAGATGAGATTTAGTGCAGAAATCTTGGTTAAGGAAGACCTCAGTAACATCGAGGAATTGTTCAAGCCCGAGGAAAAGGCTTTTCAGAACCAGAGAGCATGTTATGAGCTCAGGAAGACCAAGCAGGGCCTTGTGTTCAAGATTACTGCTAAGGACAGCTCAGCCCTCAGGGCTGTGCTTAACTCCATCACCAAGCTGCTCAGTGTGTATGAAGGCACCAAGTCAGTTGTGAAAGAAGAATAAAGGCGATAATAATGGAAAAGGATGTTCAGAACAAGATCAACCAGCTCTCAATGATGGAGCAGAACCTGCAGAATTTCGCTTTGCAGAAGCAGCAGTTCCAGGCCCAGCTCATGGAGGTTGAGTCTGCTGAGAAAGAGATCAAGGATTCTAAGGAAGCTTTCAAGATCATAGGCAGCATAATGGTTGCCATGGACAAGGACCAGCTGCAAAAAGAGCTGGCTGAGAAGAAAGAAGTTCTCAAGATGAGGATTGACTCCTTTGAGAAGCAAGAGGCCAAGATAAGGGAGAAGGCTGATGCTTTGCAGAAGGAAGTTCTCGACGACATGAACAAAAAGGACAAAGAGTGATTAGAATGGTTAAAGTGAAGGACATTACAGCGACTATCGGAGAAATCATGGAAGACTCTGCTCTTCCCAAGAACATCAAGACCAAGCTGGAAGAGATTGTGAGCACTCTAAAAGATGCTAAAGGCAAGGAGTTGAAGCTCAAGGCAGACAAGTGCATCCATGATCTCGATGACATATCCAGCGATGTGAATCTTCAGCCATTTGTCAGGACTCAGCTCTGGAGCGTGGTCAGCATGCTCGAATCTGTGGAATGATTAAAGAACAGATTCTATTGTGCTGAAATTTTTCTTTATTGCTAATAGAGCTTCTTAGAATTCTTTAAAGCCTTTTTCCTCACAATTATCCTGCGCTTGTTGAAGAAAGAATTAGGGATGATAACTTCCTCGTCAGACAAGGTCTTTATCCTGGTCTCGAGCAATCCAACACTCACGACCTTACCCTTCAGCTCCTTGATCTGCACCTCGTCACCCTCTAAGAAAAGTTTTCTAATCCTGATTCTCAAGCCTGTGAAGAGATTAGGGAATAGGTCTTTTACTGCGAGGATGAATGAGACTGCAATCACCAAGACTACGATTGAGAGGATGATTGCCAAGATGGCTGTTGTCAAGCCCAGCCTGTTGAGGGACATGATGACTGCTATAAGGTAGATGACATAGGAAACCAGGTTGCCTATGAATTTCTCAACAGAAAGCCTTAAGCCTGCAGTCCTCACATACTTGTCAAGCCTCACCTCATTAAGCAATCTCCTGACCAGCATGCCCAGAAGCTTGCCCACAATCAACCCTATCAATAAAATAAGCACAGCTATCACCATCTTTGACAGGAGAGGATTGAACGAGCTGCTCACATCCCCTATTGCTGTTATTGATTCATTAACAACATCAGCCATGGACTAGGGTTATGAGGGGAGATTTATAAAATTTTAGAAAAAAACACCTTTTTTATCCGGGAAAATCATTCCAGGCTTCTCAGGTAATCCTTCTTGAGCTTGAAGCCTTTCTGCCTTGCGAGCTTGGAGATGGCTTTGTCAAGCCTGCTACCGTACTGCGCAGCTCTCTTTGCACGCCAGGCAACCTCTTTTGGCAAGCCAAGCTCCTCTGCGACTTGTCGGAGGATGAGCTTTGAGTGCTGCTCATTCATCTTGAATTTGTCAGGCACTCGCATGGCAACCGCCATGAGCTTCTCGTCCAGGAAAGGAGTGAGAAAAGCAACATTTGAAGATGAGACTAGCGTAGAATCCCTCAACAGGTCGCGCTCATACATGTTGATCAGTCCTTGCCAGCACTCCTCTTGCCTGTCCTTGGACAGCCTGTGCCTCTGGTAGCCTGCAAATATCTCTTCAGAACCTAGGCCTGAAAAAAAGAATTTCACTCCATCATGCTTTGCCATCTCAATGCAGCCAAGCACCACGCCTCCGACGCCAATATTGATAACATTATTGAGCTCCTTGCCCATTATCTTCACAGTCTTTTTTATCAAGGTCTCTGCTTCCTCCAAATCAAGAATTATGGTCTTGAGTTTCACACCTATTTTTTCTGCTGCTTGACACGCAGCTTCCACATCCTCAGGCTCCTTAGTGTCCTCTGCCTTGAACCCGAGAGTGTAACAGGTGAACTCCTGGCCCGCATTTTTCAGGATAAGAGCAATCAAAGAGCTGTCCACCCCTCCTGAGAAGAGCACACCAAGCTTCCCTGTCCCTTCAGGAATCCTCTCTTGGACCGCGCGAACGATTTGTTTTGTTAAATCCTCTTTTGCTTGCTTGTGGTCCTGCAAATCTTCCTTTACAGACTGTTTTATTGCAAGGATTCTTTGCTCCCACTCTTCTATGGATATGATTTTTTTCTCCCTTATGTAAAATTCATTCAACATAGAACCAGGTACTCCATAGGCGTTTATTAAGATTATTATTGGCGTACATAGAAAGTTTTAAAAATTATCAAAGAAAACTCATGTATTATCATCATTATTCGGAGGGATTTTTATGACAGACAAGAAAACTGATAAGAAAGCATCCAAGGATATGAAGGATGATATGAAGTCTGCTAGCAAGGAAGAGCAGGCAGGCTTTCACAAGGGCTCATTAAGCACGCTAGCCAAAGAAAGGCAGGAATTAGCCAGGATTTTGCAGATTGTCGAGCAGCTCATGCAGCTCCACATAGGAGCATTGAAGGAGCTGGGTGTTGACTTGGAGCAAGAAGCCCAGGACGCGATGCAGCCCCCGCAAGTCAAGAAGCCAGGCAAGCCAATCGAGGACATGCTTTAAGCAGAATAAATTTTTTAATTTTTAATTAAAATTCAAAAATTTTTGTTTTTCTGACTTATCTTATTTAATTTTCTTATTACCTGTTCAGAACCTTTAATCTTCTCTCCTTAGAAACAAGGCTTCTCACGTTGCCTTTTTTTATTTGTGCACAACCCATGTAATCATTGCCAAACTTGATTATAAAAAAGCCTTCTTCGTTGCTAATCTTTTCCTGCTCACTCTCACTCAGCATAAAATCTTCGCCCTTCACCCAGTGCTCCAGGTGCTCTTCATCAATCTCAAGAACATGCTTGTCAGAATGAGGCCCTATTAATTGGCTTCCTTCTATGCTCAGCCTTATGCCGTCAGCTTCGATTCTGCCGATGTAGAGGCCTGCGCTGTCAATCCTCAGCTCCTGCTCTTCTTTCTTCTCAATCAGTGCCAAGTCCTTGGTGACCAGGTATAGTTTCTGCTTGGAGCTCAGGAGAAGCGCTCCTTCTATCTCTCCTAAGAAGCCGTAAAGCTCTTTCAGCTCATTGATTATCTTCTTTTTTTCCCTGGTGTTAAGAAAAGTGAGTTTCTGCATTTTATCCTGTAATCCTGCAAGTTCATATTCCCCAGACAGGATTGTCCTTGCGCATCATCTCTGCTATGTCCTTCATTACCTGGATTTCCTGCTCTGTAAGGTATTTCTTGAGCTTCTTGAGCTTCCTGAAATCATCTTCTGGTATTGCGCTGTAGAGTATGTCACTACCGTTTATCTGCCTGCCGCAGGTCACATCTGGAAGGCTGACTGCGACTTCTTTTCCCTGCTCTACCCTGTGAACATTCTCTCCTTCTGATTGGACTGATTTGACTGTTGTGAGAGTCCTTCCTGTCTTCATCAATGGAGTGCCTGCTTTGAGCACGCCGATGAGCACATGCACGCCAACAATTGCAGGGTTGTTCTGCCTGAATATGCACGTGGGAAGTATCTCCAGCTTGCAAGGCCTGACCAGGTCTTCAAGTTGCTCTGCTTCAAGTGCTTTCTTCTTCTCCTCTGTCCATTGAGTGTAGTCATCCAGCAACTTATAGATTATGTCGCCTGTTATTATCTTGACTTTATTTGATGGCTCGACGTTCTTGCCTAAATCCGCATTGAATCCTATGATGACGCTGAGCAATGGGTCGTCTTCATAGTTGCTCTCAGCATCTGCGATATCTTTCTTGGTTATGGCTCCGAGGCTTGCCTTTCTTATCTTCAGTCCTTTTTCTCCGAAGAGCTTGATAACTGCCTCTAAGCTTCCCAGGCTGTCAGCCTTTATGATTATACCTTTACTGCCTGTGTCGAGCAATACTTCCTCGACTTCTGACTGCACTTTTTCCTTGGCTTCATCAATGCTTTCTTGGCTGTCCTCGCAGCTTAGCAGTGGCATGCCTGCGACTGCTTCCTCTAATCCGTGGCCGCTTATCCTCACACCTGTAGCTGCAACTGCCTGCTTGATGTTGGTGAAGTGGGATTTCTTATCCCTCATCTCCTGAAGAGGAGCGGGCTGGAGCAACGCCCTGACCTTGGTCACAATGGGCTCAGCGACTCCACCTATGACAATGGTATCATTGACTTTCAATGTCCCATCATATATTATTACATCCACAGCTTTTCCCAGGCCCTCAACATCCTTGACTTCAAGAATTGTTCCTTTGGCAGCTCCGCTCACATTGACCTTCAGGTCCTGCTCGAGATATTTTTGGGCCATGCCTATCAAGACCATGAGAAGCTCAGCAAGCCCAAGCCTTATTTTTGCGCTGCAAGGGACAATCGCCACTTGCTTGGTGTAATCATCCACCCTGTCAAAACGCTCAGCATTCATCTTGAACCTGTCATATAGCTGGCCTATGATCTTGTAAAGCCTCTCATCCATCATCTCATTAACATTCTCTGCCTGCTGCTTCAAGTCCACAAGCAGGCATGAGTCCTTGTTTTCATAGCCAGGCACCAGGTCGAGCTTGTTGGCTGCGATGACAAATGGAGTCTTGCTTGCCCTTAAGATATCAATAGCCTCGATAGTCTGGGGCTTGAATCCTTCATTAATATCTACGACAAGGATTGCTATGTCAGCAAGAGCTCCTCCTCTCTTCCTTAGGCTGGTGAAGGCTGCGTGGCCAGGAGTATCTATGAATAGAAGGCCTGGAATGTTGAATTTCAGCTTCAATTGCCCGAGGAGAGGGCCGCACTTGTTCTTTATCACATCCAAAGGAACTATGCTCGCCCCTATTGCCTGGGTGATGGCTCCTGCTTCCTTGTCAACAATGTTGGATTCGCGTATAGCATCAAGTATTGAGCTTTTTCCATGATCGACGTGTCCCAGGACTGACACTATCGGGCTCCTGATATTATTTTCAGTTTTCATGCCACTAATGAACATGGTTTTGTTTTTAAAACTTCTGCTGGAGCTACCAAGAAAAAGAAAATCATATTTTTACATAAAAATTTATATATCTCAACCAACACCTAAGGATACAAATGAAACATAGAGTTTTATCTGTCAGCCTAGCAGTTGGTTTTTCCTTATTAATCCTGCTATTAACATCTTGCGCTCCAGAGCAGCAGCCGCAGCCTGTAGCCTATCCTAGTGTTTGCGGCGATGGCGTGTGCAGCGCCAATGAGATATCAGCCTGCGGAATGGATTGCAATGTGAATCTAATTGCAGAGCCGGAGCCGACCATCAAGACCCCTTCAGAAGTGCTTGATGATCTCAGGAGCAGGATCAGGAACTACACTCCAGAGGAGAGATTAGAGCAGACGAGCCCGCAGGTCGAGGCAGACAACCTACTGGTCACAGAATCATTCGAGAGCTATCTGCCTGAAAAAGGTTTCAGAGTAGCTTCAAGATTCAACCTACTGGCTATCGGAGAGAACATCAGCAGAGTGATGGGCACTCTCAACAGCCTATCTCTGCGGGAAACCCTGAGAGGAGGAAGCCTTAGGCACACCTCAGAGGCATTTGGCTCTAGAGCAGCTTTGTATTCCCAGTTCCTGAAGCTGAGGTCAGGAAAAGTGGTTTTTGGCTATGATGAAAACGCAGACGTTGTAAGCACCTACCTTTCCTATAAGGAAGAAGAGCCTATATGGGATTACCTATTGGAGCTGAACGGAGGCATATTCAAGTTCTTTGAAGGAGAAGAAATCCATTTCCTGGGTCATGATTACGTCATAGGAGAAGTCACCAACACCACTATGAAACTTATCGGAGTCACAACACCAGACACCTTGTATTTTAGAGACCAGCGCGGAGTATGGATAAACGACAAGGAGATAAGCTCAGAAACCCTGAATGTCTCACTGAAGCATGATTCCCTGAGGATTGTATTGAAGGCCCCTGATGATATCAACATACTCCCAGGCACCAGCCTGAGAAGCTATCTGAGAAAGCCTGCAATCATGCTGACCAACAGGATTGATATAGTGTATGAAGGCTTGAATGAGGTTCCTGCTTTTGACATCAAGTTCGACAAGAGCAGCGATAAGTACAAGCTAAGCTTTGTGACTAATAATAACCTGTCCTATGCGCTGCCTTTCTCAAATGTCGGCAATTTCGAGCTCAGGCCTGGCGAGAGCAATCTTGTGTTCCAGGAAGGAATCAACAAGACAGACTATGTAATCAAGAAAAAAGACTATTTTGTGATTGACAACAAGAAAGGATACAACGGGCTCACCAATATTATCAGGTTCATAGATGTGCAAGAGGATGAGCATCTGCTTGTGCTGGAAGACCCTGCGCTGGAGAAGTTCCTGGTCTATTTCACAGGCGTGCCAGGAATCAATGCGAGCGCAGACCTGATAATCAACAGGGTAATCCACAAAGTCTACATAGGCAAGGACGAAACACTTGCTGTTGACCTTGACGGAAATGGAAGGATTGCATCAGACAATGCACCGATAATAACTGCTGGAAGCGGAATCATAAGGATCAACCAAGCTTATTCAGACAAGATAAACCTATCATTCATAACTCCTAAAGAGATGAGAGAGAACGCCAAATCAGACTTGGAGACCATCATCATTATTCGCTATGATGGCATAAGCATTGACAAGAACAAGCTGGAGATGCTATCAGACCCTGAAGATGAAATGCTCCTGGGAATGACTGATTATGGCACCTTGTTCGTGCTGAAAAATGAGATTGATGACGACACGCAGAGCGGAGAAGACCTGATAATCAAATATCCTATTGTTCAGAGATTTGCAGATGTGATTGTGAAAGTATACGAGTGAGAAGAAAATTACATAAGAACAAAATAAAACGGTGGTTACTAAATGGCCAAGCGAAAATTAAGCCAAAGCATTTTTATAGCTTTAGAAGGAATAGCCCACGCAATCTCCAATGAGCGCAATATCAAGATCCAGTCAATAATCGGGTTCCTGGTGCTGGTAATTGCTTTGCTCTTAAGGATTCCCAAGACAGACTTCATACTGATAATGACAGTCACATTCTTAGTGATAATCTTCGAGCTCATCAACACTTCCCTTGAAAGGCTTATCGATGTGCTCTCTCCGCGCAAACACGACGGCATAGGCAAAGTGAAAGACATGATGGCCGGAGCAGTGCTTCTGAGCGTGATACTGGCACTGGTTGTCGGATTGCTCATCCTTTTCAGACCGCTGCTGAAGCTCTTGAGCATAGCATAAGATAAGAACAAAAAAGATTTGTCTAAAATAAATCTGATGGGCTGAGCTTAGCCAATAGCCCTTCTTACATCGATTATCTCGACAGAATTGACACCCTTGATCTTGGCGATGTCCTTCTCCAAAGATTCAGGGCTGCCTTTCTTCTCGTCCATGACAAAAATCAACTTCAAGGCATTGAGGCCAAAAGCAATAGGCTCAATCTCCTTTTTCCTGTCACCATCGCCAGCATAGGCTATTATCATCTGCACTGCCTGCTTCTCTATCTTGTCAAGGTCAGTATCTGGGCTCTTAGGCATGATTTTGAGAGTTATTATTGCATTTGCCATGGAATTATACCTCTTATTATTCTAGAAAGCATTAATTAGGCCCTTCAAAGTTGCACACAGGGCACTTGTACTTGGCCACAGTTTTCCTGCACTTAGCGCACCTAAGGATGATGTATTTTCCGCAGTTAGGGCAGGCGAACTTTGCAGAAGAGTTATCATTCACGACGCTGGTGTTGCAAGAGACGCACTTATTCCTGCTCATTGAGTGAATGTCAGCATCTGGCATCTGCTCTGCTGGTTTTTCATCTTCTTTCTTCTTGTTCATAATCCCCAGAATTAGAGGGTGGTTTATAAAGATTACTTTTTTATCTTGTGCTCTTCTTTTGTCTTGAACAAGAGCCAGTTCTTAGGCTCTGCCCTGTCAAACTTGAGAATAGTGTAGCGTCCTTTGAGCTTTTTGCCATGAAGCACAAAAACTATCTTGTTGTCTTTTCTTGTCTCCATGTCATACTTTCCCTTGTCCCAGATTTCCACCTTGCCTGCACCATAACTACCTTCTCCTATCTCACCTTCAAAGTCCGCATAAGAAAGCTCATGGTCATCAACCATTATAGCCAGTCTCTTCACATCAGGCTTTGTGCTCGGCTCCTTAGGAATTGCCCAGCTCTTGAGAACTCCATCAAGTTCTAATCTAAAATCGAAGTGCAAATTACGCGCCGCGTGACGCTGAACTACGAAAAGTGGCATTTTGGATTTTAGATAATAAGAATGGGCTTTTATTGTTTGTCTTTTTGAGAAAAAGGTCCCAGCCCCCGGACTTGTTCACAGCTTCTTGCGCCGCAATAATAATGAGTTTGAAACAACACTCACCGAGCTTAATGCCATTGCCCCTCCTGCGAGTATAGGAGAGAGCATCCAGCCTGTCCAATAGTAGAACACTCCTGCGGCAATTGGTATGCCGACGATATTGTAGATTAGTGCCCAGAACATGTTCTGCTTAATCTTTGCCATGGTTAATTTGCTTAACCTAATGGCTCTAGGCACATCAAGCAAGTCGTTTTTCATAAGAACAATATTGCCGGATTCCATCGCAACGTCAGTGCCAGAGCCCATGGCTATGCCTATGTCTGCCTGGGCAAGGGCTGGCGCGTCATTGATACCGTCGCCTACCATGGCTACTTTTGCTTTGCCGCCTTCCTGTGATTCCTGTAGCTTCTTCACATAATTAGCCTTGTCCTGCGGCAGTACTTCTGCAAACACATTTGTTATGCCTGCTTTTTTTGCGATGGCTTTTGCAGTCCGCTCATTATCTCCTGTTATCATATAAACTTCAAGCCCTAGCTTTTTCAGCTGCCCAACTGCTTGCTTTGATGTCTCTTTTATCTCGTCAGCAACAGCTATGATTCCAATAACTTTTTCTCCTGATGCAATAATCATTGCAGTCTTGCCTTCTTTCTCCAGTTTTTGAATAGCGTTCACCTGCTTGCTAATGTTTATCTTGTAATCCTTCATTAATTTTGCATTTCCAAGATAGTAGCTTGTTCCTTCAACAACAGCGCTTACTCCGTGGCCGGGTATGGCCTTGAATTTGGTTGCTTTGGGAAGAGCCATCTTGCCTGCTTTCTTCACAATTGCTTCTGCAAGCGGGTGCTCTGAATTCTTCTCTATTGCAGCAGCAATGCGTAAAACACTTTGTTGTGAATTCCTTTCAAAAGGAATTATTTCAGTTACCTCAGGGGTTCCTTTGGTTATTGTTCCTGTCTTGTCAAAGATAATATATCTTAATTTATGAGCAGTCTCAAGAGCTTCTCCGCCCTTAATCAGAATCCCTTTCTGCGCTCCTTTGCCTGTGCCTACCATTATCGCAGTTGGTGTTGCGAGTCCTAAGGCGCATGGGCATGCTATAACAATTACTGCTACTGCAGCTATGATTGCAAACGAGAACGGCTCATGAATGATGAAGTACCATACAGCAAATGTTGATAAGGACAATAATATCACGATGGGCACAAAATATGATGAGATGACATCAGCAAACCTCTGGATGGGAGCTTTTTTTCCTTGCGCATCCTCTATGAGCTTGATTATCTGGGCTAGTGTTGTGTTAGCCCCGACTTTTGTGGCCTTGAACTTGAATGCGCCTTGCTTGTTGATGGTTGCAGAAAAGACTGTGTCTCCTTTCTTCTTGTCCACAGGCATGCTCTCCCCTGTTATCATGCTCTCATCGATTGATGAGGCTCCATCGACAATCTGGCCATCCACAGGAATCTTCTCACCTGGCTTTACAAATATGATGTCTCCGACCTGCACATCATCAACAGCGATTTCAACTTCCTTACCTTGCCTGACAACAATCGCAGTCTTGGGTGATAATCCAATAAGTTTTTTTATTGCATCTCCGGTCTTTCCTTTGGCTCTGGCTTCAAGCAACTTCCCTAGCAATACTAGAGTGATAAGGATTGCGCTTATCTCAAAGTATTGCCCGGACTGTGGCGCAAAGAAAAGCGCATACACGCTGTAGAAATATGCTGCGCTAGTGCCCACTGCTATAAGTGTGTCCATGTTTGAGGTCTTATTCTTCAAGGCAACCCACGCGCCTCGGTAAAACTGCCAGCCCGCAAAGAACTGCACTGGTGTTGCAAGCAGCCACAGCACGTATTCCTTGTAAGGAATCATGATATTGAGCCACATAAAAACCATTGCGATGATGAATGAAGGAATTGCGAAAGCAAGGCTGAATATGAAAAGCCTCTTGATGCGCCTTATTTCCTTTTCCTGCATCTTCTCTTGCTTCTCAAGGTCTGCCTTTCCTGTGCCTATCTCTGCTCCATAGCCTTTTTTCTTGACTATTTCAACAAGCTTTTTTTCAGATATTTTTTTCTCATCAAACAACACTGTTCCTTTGCCAGTGCTGTAATTAACATTGGCTTCCTTTACTCCTTCTGCTTTTGACAGCGCCCTGTTTATCAGGGTTGAGCAGCTAGCGCAATGCATTCCTGAAATTGATATGGTAGTTTTTTTCACGTAATAGCCTCAGTCATTCTTTACTTTCATTAATTTCATTTCTTCTTTACCTGTTTCAGCATCCAAACGATAAATACTATTAAGGCGAGGATTACTAAAATCCATGTTATTGCCCCAAAAAACCACATGCCGCCAAATCCATACATTCCGCAACCTGAACAAGTGAATGCCATATTCACACCTCGAAATTCATTCCTTAATTAAAACTTTATTGTTAATCAACTGCTTACAACGCAGGTTCCGCTGATAGCATCAGCCACCACAGCCACAACCGCCTCCTCCACTGCCGCCACCGCAGGTTCCACCTGTTGGTGTTTGAACAGTGCTCAGTTCTTTTTGTACTGCTGCAGCATCACTTAGGTCAATATCATCCTTTACTATGAATGTTCCTTGGATCATTCCCATCCAACAGCTCCATCTGATGGTGCCAGTTTCAGTTGGTGTGAAATCAATTGTCTGTTCTCCTTGTTTGACGTCAAACTTCAGTCCATAGGCAGGTACTTGTATTGCCTTGTTGCAGTTGGTAAGCTGCTTGCCATCGATTATCCACTTCACAGGCACTCCTTTCTTGAGCACAAACTTGCTTGGCGTGAATCCCCTACTGTCAACAGTCATCCTTATCTCCTGATAGCCATCTTTCAGCACAGCAGATCCATCAGCAGGTCCACCAGTCCCTGATGTTATTGTATTGCCTGGGGAGTTCCCTATTTGTGGAGCCGCAGCTACAAGGCTCACTGATGAAACAAGTGATCTGAAATCAAGTCCTGAGCCAGTCAACACAAGCCCATTATTCATCAGGAGAAGGCCGAGTATGATCACTATAGCCCCTGATGCCTTCAATATTTTATGAGTCATCTTGCTTGATATAAAGCTGGTAAAGTATCCGAACCCGAGCATCACTGGCAAGGTTCCTAGGGCAAACACAAAGAGCAGTTTTGCTCCTTCAAGCATGCTGCCTGTTCCTGCTGCCATTATATATATTGCTTGCAGCGGTCCACATGCAATCATCAGCCCATTCAGGAGCCCTATGACCAACGGTGTTGAATTCTTTTTTGAAGATTCTTTACCTACAAACCTTGCTATGAACTTCGGTGTCCTGAACTGAATTTTTCTTAGAACAGGGAATATGTTAAGCATCTTAAGCCCGAATAGCACAAGGAATAATCCAGACAATATACCGGCAACTCCCCTGAGCGTAGGAGTGAAGGCGATGATTGAGCCTGCCAGGCCAAATATTGCTCCTATTATCGTATATGACATGGTTTTTCCAAGGCCATACATCAGATGGGAAGTGTGGGATTTCCTTCCTTTCTGGGCGTCCTTTGCAGTATAGCTCACTACAAAGCCGCCGCACATGGCAATGCAGTGGAATCCTGTCAGCAAGCCCACCAGAAATAAGAGGCCATAGCCCATGCCAGCACTTATGCTCGGCAACTGTATTCCTTCAATAAATTTGAAACCAAAATAAGCAACTATAATTATTCCTATCAAACCAAATATCCAACCCAGTGCTTTATTTGTTTTTCTTTCGGGATTTGATTCACCAAGAGAGCACCCGTAACCTTTTTTTTCTATCTTAGCAAAAATTTTCAAATCATTATGACAAATATGATGTTAAGCGAACAGGAGCATATCAGGAGGGAATCTCTTGCGGAGCTGAGGAAACTTGGAATAAATCCCTACCCTGCTGCGGAATATAAAACAAATGTTTTTGCCCGCGATATACTCAATAATTTTGCAGACGGGAGTAACAATTTCCAGGATGTCTGCCTGGCAGGAAGAATAATGAGCAGACGAATAATGGGTAATGCTTCATTTGCCGAATTAATGGATTCCTCCGGTAGAA